>JAFXJJ010000020.1 GCA_017532345.1 Erysipelotrichales bacterium | reverse complement strand
GAATAATATTATTTTGAATAATTTTAGAAAGATTAATGAGGAGAAAACATATGAAAAAATTAATGAAGAGTCTTTTAGTTATGATTTTAGCGATGTCGCTAGTTGCATGTTCATCAAATAATAATGAAAGTAAGTCAGTATTTGAAAAAGTAAAAGAAGAAGGTGTACTTACTATTTCTACATCACCTGACTATGCACCACTTGAATTCTTAGTTGATGGTGAAGTTGTAGGTGCTGAAATTGAATTTGCGAAATACATTGCTGACAAATTAGGTGTTGAATTAGAAATTAAACAAATGGATTTCGATGCTGCTCTAACAGCTGTAGCATTAGGTAATGTTGACATGGCTGTTACAGGCTTAGGTTGGAGAGAAGACCGTGCTGAATCATTCGAATTAAGTTATGGTTTCAATAAAGAAGGAGAAGCTTCTTGTCATGGTTTAGTAGTTCCAACTGCAAAGGTTGATGAATATAAGACATTAGATGACTTTGGTGGAAAGATTATTGCCGCCCAAAATGCATCATTACAACAAGGTTATACTGAAGAACAAATTCCTACAGCAAAGATTGAATTAGTTAAAACATTAGACATGGGGATCTTAATGGTTCAAAGTGAAAAGGTCGATGCATTAGCATGTTCTTGTGATTTAGGTAAAGCGTTTGCAAAGACTTATGATGATTTAAGTTTTGCTACTCCTGAATTTGTAGTAGAAGTTGACAATTTATATGATGGTAACGTATTAGCAGTAGCTAAAGGTGAAACTGAATTCGTTGAATTCTTAAATGATATTGTTTTAGAAATCAATGAATCTGGTCAATTTGATGTTTGGAATGAAGAGGCTAAGCAATTAGCTAGAGATAACGGAATTGATTTTGAGGAGTAATATATGGGTTTAGGACTGGCACTGACAGGCCCAAGCATGTGGTCTGTATTTATTGAGAATTTTGGATTATTCTTTGATTGTTTAATTGGAACTTTAAAGCTAGCTGGAATATCTGTAGGCTTTGGTACAGTAGTAGGAGCTATTGTATGTTTAGCTCGTATGAGTAAGAATAAAGTGATTTATGGATTATTTACTGCATATGTAGAAATATTACGTGGTACACCGATTCTAGCACAACTATATATCTTCGCATTCGTAATCCCAATGGTAACTGATATTCCATTCTTTGCGAATGAATATAACTGTGTAGTTTTAGCGTTGATTATTAACAGTTCTGCATATGTATCAGAGGTATTTAGAAGTGGTATTCAGTCAGTTGATAAAGGACAAACAGAAGCGGCTAAGAGCTTAGGTATGTCTGATTTCAATATGATGACACGTATTGTTTTACCTCAAGCAGTTAAAACAATTTTACCTTCTTTAGCGAATGAATTTATTATGATGATTAAGGAAACATCATTAGCATCTACATTCTTTATCACAGAATTAATGTATGCTAGAACATATTTAATGAGTACAAAGTTCTTAACTTGGCAACCAATCTTTATCGTTGCGATTATCTACTTTGTGATTACGTTTACCCTTTCGAAGCTTGTTAATGTGTTAGAAAAAAGATTGGCGGTAAGTGACTAATGGAAGCATTAATTAAAGTAATAGATTTAAATAAAGACTTTGGAGATCTTCATGTATTAAAGGGTATTAATGAAGAGATTCATAAAGGTGAAGTAGTAACTATTATTGGACCTAGTGGTAGTGGTAAATCTACATTCTTACGTTGTTTAAATATGCTTGAAAAGCCTACTAGTGGTTCTATTATCTTTGAAGGTGATGACCTAATGGATAAGAAGGTCAACCTTGATAAGCACCGTCAAAAGATGGGAATGGTGTTCCAACATTTCAATGTATTCCCACATCTTACAGTATTAGAAAACATCACAATCACTCCTCGTTTAGAAAAGAAAATTTCTAAAGAAGTGGCTGATAAGAAAGCAATGGAGTTATTAGCTAAGGTAGGATTAGCTGATCGTGCTGATGAATATCCAAGAAAGCTTAGCGGTGGTCAAAAGCAACGTCTTGCGATTGTACGTGCAATGGCAATGGAACCAGATGTAATGTTGTTCGATGAACCTACAAGTGCTTTAGACCCAGAAATGGTTAAGGATGTATTAGAAGTAATTCGTTCCTTAGCTGATGATGGTATGACTTGTGTTATTGTTACACACGAAATGGGATTTGCGAAACAAATTAGTGACCGTGTAATTTTCATGGATGATGGTATTATTTGTGAGAGTGGCGCACCAGAAGCTATATTCAATAATCCACAACATCCAAGATTAAAAGAATTCTTAAGTAAAGTGCTATAGTATAAAGATAACGAGACATTGTAAGTGTCTCGTTTTTGTATGCATGAAAGCTAATGAATAGATAGTTACAATTTATTGAAGTGCATGAGTGAATTTGTTAATATATATTTACTGATAATGTAGAGGTGCAAAATGAAAATTGTAATAGGTGCGGGTAACACAAAATATGATGGTTGGATAAGTACGCAAGAAACAGAGCTTGATTTATTAAATAGAGAAGATTTTGAACGTATGTTTGCTGAGGAAAAACCGACAGCATTTCTAGCAGAACACGTTTGGGAGCATATGACGTTAGAGGATGGCATTCTTGCAGCAAAGAATTGCTTTGACTTTATTGAAGATGGTGGGTATATTCGTGCTGCTGTACCTGATAAGAATTTTCGTAATGACTGGTATCAGAATATGGTGAAAGTCGGTGGCAATGGAAATCCAAATCATCCAGCTTTTACACATAAAATTGTATATGACTACAAGCAGTTTTGCGCAGTATTTGAACAGGCTGGATTTGAAGTTGAGTTGCTAGAGTATTGCGATGAAAATGGTGACTTCCATTATAAATATTGGAATGAAGCAGATGGGAAAATCGGACGTTCATTACGCTTTGATACTAGAAATTCTCGTGATAAGCTCGGTATGGTATCAATAATCATAGATGCTAAGAAGGTGGGGAAGATTAAAGCTAAATAAATTCTCATTAAGGGCATTGCTAACATAAATATAACTTTCTTCAAAGTAGTGATGAAGGATGTTTTTTAATTCTAAAATTATATAGAAATAATCGAAAATAAATAATATTAATATATGTCAAAAATACTGTTAAAATTTTTTGGTGATTATGATATAATAGTAAATATATAATTTGAGGGGATTGCCATGAGACAAAATAAGTTATTAATAGTAGACGATTCTGATTTTAATCGTGCTTTATTGAAGCAAGGGTTAAGCGATGATTATGAAATAATAGAAGCAGTTGATGGCCAAATGGCTCTTGACATTCTTCAAATAATGAAAGTAGATGTTGTGCTACTTGATATTGTTATGCCTAAAATGGATGGGTTAACTGTGTTACGTAAAATACGTGCGGATAAAGAATTGCGTGCATTACCTGTGTTAGTTATTTCGGCATTTGAAGGTGTTGAACGTGAAATTGAATGTTTGGATGCAGGTGCGGATGATGTTATTCGTAAACCAATTGATAATCGAGTAATGAAGCTACGTATTGAAAATATTTTGATTGTACGTTCTGCAAAGAAAATAGAGAGACTTCGTTCTAAGATGGATTCAGTATTAAATTCTATTAATTGTGGTATCTTACGTTTAAAGTATCATATGGAAGTTACCGAGTTTAATGGCGAGTATGAATTTGCGAATGATGAATTCTTTAGAGTAAGAAAACTTAAGAGAAAAGAATTCTTAAAGGATGGTATTGTTGATGGATATGGTATTGATCCTGAGGATTATGAAAATGTGATTGAAATTATCAAGGAATCAGTAGTTAAAGGTAAAAGTAATACTACATATTCTTATCGTTTGAATATTGATGGTGAAGTTATTTATATGGAATGTACTGCTACAATTACATGTATGGGTGGTAATATTTATTTAGATATTGTTGAAAGAAATGTTACTGAGCAACGACGTTTATCAACACAATTACGTGAAGCTGAAACATTAATTAGTGAACGTAGTGCTACATTAGATAAGTTGACAGATTTAGTTCCTAACGGTCTAGCATTCTTAAAAGCTACAAGTGAAAGTGTAGAATTAGTTGGAGTGAATCAAGCACTAGCGAGTCATTTCGGCTATAGTAAAGATGAGTATACTCAATTATTCAAGGATGATTTTATAAATAAAGGTATGCATCCTGATGATGCATTAGAAACACGTAGTGCAATTACTAAATTAATATCGAATGAAGAAGCGTTTAATAATACAGTTCGTTTAAAAGGAAGAAACGGAGAGTATCATTGGGTTCAAATGCGTGTTAGTATTTTAGAAAAATATGTAGATACTATTTATGCATTTGCGGTATTTATGGATATCGAAGAGCTTAAGATGTTAGCAGATCGTGATCCACTAACTAAACTATTTAACCGTCATGCATTTAAAGATGCAGTTGCTCGAGATTTACAACGTGGGTTTGATTCTGAGTATGTGAAAGCTATGATAGTTATAGATTTGGATAACTTTAAGTCAGTTAATGATACATTTGGACACGCCTATGGCGATAAGGTATTGGAAGAGGCTGCACGAATTCTTACTGGTATTTTCCGTTCTGGTGACTATGTTGCAAGAGTTGGTGGAGATGAATTCTGCGTATTCATTAATTCAATTACTAGAGAGGCAGCCATTGCACGTGCTACACAAGTATGTGAAAAGTTCCAAAGAAGCTTTGAAGAAAATGGAAAGCGCGTGTCAACTTCATGTTCATTAGGAGTCGCATTTGCACCAGATGCTGGAAATACATATGATGAGCTATTCAAAAAAGCTGATGAAGCTCAATATGTTGCGAAACGTTCTGGTAAAGCTCGCTTTGTGATTTGGGAAGAAAAATAGTATTTTGAGGATAACTTTATGAAGGTTATCCTTTTATTTATGTAGAATATAGCTAGTGTATGGAAATAATTAGTAATAAGTGGTATCCTTTATAAAGGAAGAGGGATGTGTATGAGAAAGCTATTAATACTTGTAGTATGTTTAATATTGATGAGTGGATGTAGTAAAAATGAAGAAATTAATAATCCAGTGGATGGTAAAGATATTGTTGATGAAATCCCAGTAAGTACAGAGAGTGATATTGTAGTTACTGAAAAGGAAGAGATTCCTAAGCGTATATATGAAGACTTTGGATGTTTCATGAATGAAGAGGAGTTCTATTATTGCTGGGCTGATGAAAAGGATGAAGACGGTCATATCGTTGTATACCATGAAGGATATCCAATTGAAAAGAAGGTCTTTGATAATGGCTTTGTGATGTATTACGATGAAGAACATCCGGAGCTTGGTTATACAGCTCTCCATGCGTCAGGTGGCTTTGCGATACTATATAATGATTATACAGTTACTACCTACACAACTGATAATTATGATGAATATACTATTTTCTTTGATCGTCAAACAGGTGAAGTAATCACAATTATTAAAGGAGTATATGTCTTCTTAGAGGTTGATGAAATGATTAGCACTATGTGGTTTGCAGTAACTGATTACCAAAATTTTAAATTAATGAGTGGAGACTCTTTGGAATGGTATGATGAGTATTATGTGAAGATACCTGAAGGTCCGGCTCTCCAATATTCATATCCACTAGGAAATGGTATGTATTTTGAGGCGTATAAAGAAATTGACGGAGAACGCGTAAACTATATATTGGATATTAATGGCAGTGTATTATTAGAAGATAGTACAGTAGAAATGTGTGTAGGTAAAAATAAAGAATATATAATTAAAATAGATGGTAATAAGTATGGACTTACAAAATTAGATGGAGAATTGGTACTACCAATAGAATATGATGCAATTGAAACATATGAAGATGGTATTGTTGCAACTAAGGATAATCGACTATATGTTTACTCTAATTTACTAACACCATTAATTAATGGTGAATATGAATTGGCTAATATAGAGTATACAAGACATTTATGTTGTGGCAATTTCAATAATTTTACTGCTTATGATAGTGAAGAAGGTTTAATAGTAATGACCATTGATACTGATTATATGTATGGTAAACGTGATGATAGCACTTTAGAAGTGAATCCAAACTATACACACAAATTCTTGGTTAAAGGTGAAACTGTTACTGAATTAGAATATGATTTTGAATATTAAATAAAAATGTTAGAAATTCTTAAAAAGATGTTGACAAATTCAGTTTAATAGTGTAGATTATTATCGTTATCAATATACTGTAGACAGTAACGGCGTAAGCTTAATTATGTTACCGAGGTAGAAAATAAGTAATTTTCAGCCCGCCGTATGTCTATATGGTGGGCTTTATTTGTATATTGGTATCTTACAAGGAGGTATAGACAATGAACAAAGAAGTATTAACTTTAAAGGAACAAACTGTTTCAGAAATTACTGAAAAATTCAAAAATTCTGGTTCAGCTGTTGTTGTCGAATACCGTGGTTTAAGCGTAGCTGAAGTTACAGAATTACGTCGTAACTTAAGAGCAGAAAACGTTGATTATAAGGTTTATAAGAACACATTATCTTCACGTGCTGCTGAAGCTGCTGGTTACAGTGAATTAACAAACAGCTTAACTGGTCCTAACGCTATCGCATTCTCTGAAGATGCTGTAGCACCTGCTCGTATCTTAGCTAAGTTCGCTAAGACTCATGACAAATTAGTTATTAAAGCAGGTATTGTTGAAGGTTCAGTTTTAGATGCTGCTGCTGTTAATGATATCGCTAAGTTACCAAACCGCGACGGTATGATTTCAATGTTACTTGGATGTTTCCAAGCACCAGTTCGCGACTTCGCTTGTGTTATTAAAGCTGTTGCAGACTCAAAAGAAGCATAATTGCTTATCAAAAAACAAAATTAAATTAATCTATTAGGAGGAAAATTAAAATGGCAAAATTAGTTACTGCTGATGTTATTGCATCTTTAAAAGAAATGACAATTTTAGAATTAAATGAATTAGTAAAAGCTATCGAAGAAGAATTCGGTGTTACTGCTGCTGCTCCAGTTGCTGTAGCTGCTGCTGATACAGCTGCTGCTGCTGCACCATCTGAAGTTTCAGTTGTATTAATCGATGCTGGTCAATCAAAAGTTGGTGTTATCAAGGCTGTTCGTGAAATCACTGGTTTAGGTTTAGTTGAAGCTAAGGGTATCGTTGATGGTGCTCCAAAAGCTATCAAAGAAAACATCAAGCCTGAAGAAGCTGAACAAATCAAAGCTAAGCTTACTGAAGCTGGTGCTACAGTAGAAATTAAATAATTAGCGTTCTACTTGTAAGACTTACTAATGAAGAAGCCCATTTTGGGTCTTCTTCATTTTCCGTATTATTAAGGAGGCGATGCGATGTGACTCATTACTTCACAGATAATCGCTCACTACCCCAAAATCGAAAAAAAATAGAGTTTCGAATTTGGGGTTTTCGTGTTTATCTAATTAGTGATAACGGGGTCTTTTCAAAGGATAAGGTTGATTTTGGAAGTGAATTACTTTTGAATAATCTTGATCCAACAGAAATGAACGGAAAAGTGTTAGATGTTGGTTGTGGCTATGGCACAATCGGATTATCTCTTAAAGTGGCAAACAATAATCTTGATGTAGAGATGATTGATGTCAATGATCGAGCTTTAGAACTTGTTAATGATAGTGCTAAACTCAACAATGTGGAAGTTAAGGCATACAAGAGTAACATGTATGAAAATGTTGATGGAATGTATGACTATATTATTACGAATCCACCAATACGGGCTGGTAAAGCTGTAGTGCATGGTATTTTTGAAGGATCTATCTCCCATTTAAATACCGGAGGAGCCTTGTATGTTGTTATTAGGAAACAACAAGGAGCTGAAAGTGCAATAGTCAAAATAAAGGAAATTTTCGGCAATTGTGATACAATTGATAAAGAAAAGGGCTATTTTATCTTGAAGGCCGTTAAAAAGTAATTGACTTCGAGTTAATTAACTAGTAATATATTAAATTGCCTTAAAGTACGTAAAATGCCATCTTTATGGCCTTTTCTGCGTATTTAAGTATATAGTGGTTTATAAGAAAGGATGAAACATATGAGCAAAGAAAGTTATCGTCTTAGACAAATTGGTAAGCACACAGTACGTCGTGACTACTCAAAAGTTAGTGGTAATTTAGAGTTGCCTAACTTAGTTGAAATTCAAACTAAGTCTTTTGCGTGGCTGAAGGAAGAAGGCTTACGTGAAGTATTTGAAGAGATTTATCCAATTCAAGACTATAATGGTAACATTACATTAAAGTTTAAAGATTATGAATTCGGTGAACCTAAATTCGATACAAATGAATGTAAATATTATGAAGTAAACTATACTGCACCTTTAAAAGCTAAAATGGAATTAAACATTTATGATAGTTCTACAGGTGAAGTGATTATTAAAGAAGATGAAGTATTCTTAGGTGATTTCCCAATGATGACTGAAAGTGGTACTTTCATTATCAATGGTGCTGAACGTGTTATCGTATCTCAAATTGTACGTTCTCCAGGTGCTTATTTCAAAATTGGTGCTGATGAGAAAACTACAAGAGAAACATACCATTGCGAAATTATTCCTAGCCGCGGTACATGGTTAGAATTCATGACTGATGCTAAGAAGGTTGCTCTTGGTCGTGTATTAAATGTAAGTGTTGATAGAAAACGTAAGATCCTTTCAACTGTATTCTTTAAAGCATTAGGTATGTCTTTAAATGCAGACCGTGCTGATGATATGTTTAATCCAGTTCCTTTCCGTACATTCTTAAAGGCATTAGGTTATGAACCTACTACGCCTTATGAAGGTGAAGAAAGAGAAAACTTAGCTATCTATGTAGATATGTATAATGCTTTCTTAGGGGAATATGAAGAATTAACTAATACATTAGTAGCTGATAAGATTAAGAATACTGAAGAAGCTATCATCAGTATTTACCAAAACCAAAGAAGTGATGAAGTAGCTACTATTGATGGTTCTATTTCATTAATGAATGCGAAGTTCTTTGATTCACGTCGTTATGACTTGACAAAGACTGGTCGTTACAAAGTAAATAAGAAATTATGTGCTGCTGCACGTGTTGAAGGTAATCCATTAGCAATGGATGTTTATGATGCTGCTGGTAATTTAGCTGTTGCTGAAGGTTCAGTAGTAACTAAAGCTAATCGTGCTGTTCTTCGTGATGCATTAAATACTGGTGCTCATATGGATGCATTACCATTCAATCCATTATTCATCTACAACGATGCTTATATGGTAAGCACTAATGTAGTTGAATCATTAGTAGGACGTGTAGCTGCTAAGGATATTGAATTAGCTGATTATACAATTGCTTGTGGCACAGTTATCACTTTAGAAGATGCTAAGGCTATCGCTAAAGAACGTGAAAAAGTTGCTATCATGGGTGGTGTATATGCTAAGGCTGTTAAGTTAACTCGTGATAATGCTAGTGCTGTATTAAATTATGGTTCTCGCTTATTCGTTTTATCTCGTATTGTTGATGCTAATGGTAATGACTTTGAATTTGATGGTGAAGTAGTTGCTCAAGGATTTGTTCCTGGTAATGAACGCTTCAAGTTAAGTGCAGATGCTGCTGATGCATTAGTATTAGCTTCTAAGGATACTGAATACACAGTATACTTAGCAGGTGCTGCTGTACAAGTAGTATATGTTAAGAATGAAGATAATAAGACTGTTAAGGTTATCGGTATTGATCCATTCACTTCTAAGAAGACTGTATTAATTTCTGATATCTATGCAACAGTTTCATATCTATTAAACTTATTAGATGGTGTTGGAGATGAAGATGATATTGACCAATTAGGTAATCGTCGTATCCGTACTGTTGGAGAATTAATCCAAAATACATTCCGTATTGGTTTAAGCCGTATGGAACGTGTAGTTAAGGAAAGAATGTCAATCAGTGATGTTGCAACATTAACTCCAAAACACTTAACTAATATTCGTCCATTAACTGCTGCAATTAAAGAATTCTTCTCAAGTTCTCAATTGTCTCAATTCATGGACCAACAAAATCCACTTGCAGAATTAACTAATAAACGTCGTATCTCGGCATTAGGTCCAGGTGGTTTAACACGTGAACGTGCTGGTTTCGAAGTTCGTGACGTACATAACTCACACTATGGTCGTATTTGTCCAATCGAAACACCTGAAGGACCAAACATCGGGTTAATCAACTATATGACTTCATATGGTCGTGTAAACGAATATGGTTTCATTGAAACTCCATATCGTATTATCAATGAAGATCGTATTGTTACTGATGATGTATTATACTTAACAGCTGATGAAGAAGCTGAATATGTAATTGCGCAAGCAAATGAAGTTAAGGATGCTCGTTTAAATCCAGATGCTGATGGACGTGTAGTTGCTCGTAAGAACGGTGAAACATTCATGGCTAAAGCTGAAGAAGTTGATTTAGTAGACGTATCTCCTAAACAAATTATCTCAATCGCTGCTGGATGTATTCCATTCTTAGAAAACGACGATGCTTCTCGTGCCTTAATGGGTGCCAACATGCAACGTCAAGCAGTACCTCTATTAAAACCACATGCACCATTCGTAGGTACAGGTTTAGAACACCGTGTAGCTAAGGACAGTGGTAGTGCGTTAGTATCTAAACATGCAGGTCGTGTAACATATTGCGATGCAATGCGTATTGTAGTTACTGATGACAGCAATATTCAACATGAATATAAGCTAGAAAAATTCCGTTGTTCAAACGCAGGTACAACTATTAACCAAAGACCAATCGTAAAAACTGGTGATACTGTAGAAGTTGGCGAAATCTTAGCTGATGGACCATCAATGGAAGATGGAGAATTAGCATTAGGTCAAAACGTAGTAATTGCCTACATGACTTGGTTCGGTTATAACTATGAAGATGCGATCATCATGTCTGAACGTTTAGTTCGTGATGATGTATATACTTCAATTCATATTGAAGATTATGAAATTGAATGTCGTGATACAAAATTAGGACCAGAAGAAATTACTCGTGATATTCCAAACGTATCAGAAGCTGCAGTTAAGAACTTAGCTCCTAATGGAATTATCAAGATTGGTTCTGAAGTTAAAGAAGGAGATATCTTAGTTGGTAAGGTTACACCTAAAGGACAAAGTGAAGCATCTCCTGAAGAAAAATTATTAGCTGCTATCTTTGGTGAAAAATCTAAAGAAGTACGTGATAACTCATTAAAAGTACCTCATGGTGGTGCTGGTATCGTTCAAGATTATCGTGTATTCGAAAGAGATGATAAAGATGACGATGATAAGAGAACACGTTCTCTTCCACCAGGAGTAAATAAGATTATTAAAGTATTCATCGTTCAAAAACGTAAGATTTCTGAAGGTGATAAGATGGCCGGACGTCATGGTAACAAGGGTGTCATTTCTAAGATTCTTCCAATCGAAGATATGCCTTATATGCCAGATGGAACTCCAGTTGATATCATGTTAAATCCATTCGGGGTACCTTCACGTATGAACATTGGACAAGTACTTGAAATTCACTTAGGTTTCGCTGCTAGAAAGCTAGGAATCAAGTTCGCTACTCCAGTATTCGATGGTATCACTAATGAAGAATTAAAGAGCATCATGGAAGAAGCTGAAATGTCAGAAGATGGTAAGAGTGTTCTTTATGATGGACGTACAGGTGATAAGTTCGATGAACGTGTATCTGTAGGTGTAATGTACATGATCAAGTTAAGCCACATGGTTGACGATAAGTTACATGCTCGTGCAACTGGTCCATACTCACTAGTTACTCAACAACCTTTAGGTGGTAAAGCTCAAAACGGTGGTCAACGTTTCGGGGAAATGGAAGTTTGGGCTCTTGAAGGATTCGGTGCTGCACACATCCTACAAGAAATCTTAACTTACAAATCTGATGATATCGTTGGTCGTACTAAGACTTATGAAGCTATTATCAAGGGTAACGATATTCCGACTCCAGGAATTCCGGAATCATTCCGTGTATTAAAACACGAACTTCAAGCATTAGCACTTGATGTTAAGTTACTTGATGAAGACGGTGTTGAAGTCGATATGAAGAAGATGGAACAAGAAGAAATCGCTGAATTAACACGAGTTGAAACACCATTAGCAGGTGCTTATGAAGATACAGCAGCACCTACATTAAATGAGGAAGACTACGCTAATTTAAGTGATGTTAATGAAGAGGAATAGAAGGGAGCTAGAGTATGAGTCTAAATAATTTTAGTGCAATTCAAATTGGTCTAGCATCTCCAGAAAGAATCCGTGATTGGTCATATGGAGAAGTAACAAAACCTGAAACTATTAACTATCGTTCTCAAAAACCTGAGAGAGATGGTCTATTCTGCGAACGCATTTTCGGTCCTAGTAAGGACTGGGAATGCCATTGCGGAAAATATAAGAAAGTACGTTATAAAGGCGTTATCTGTGACAAATGTGGTGTAGAAATCACTAAGTCTTCAGTTCGCCGTGAACGTATGGGACACATCGAGTTAGCTGCTCCAGTAGCTCACATTTGGTATTTAAGAGGCATTCCTTCACGTATGTCATTATTACTTGATGTTCCACCAAAACAATTAGAAGAAGTAGTATACTTCGTTAGCTGGATTGTAACTGATCCAGGTACATCAGATTTAATGTACAAAGAAGTATTATCTGAAAGTCAATATCGTGCATTATTAGCTAATCCAAAGGTTGGTCCTAGAGGATTTAAAGCTCAAACTGGTGCTGAAGCTGTTCAAACATTATTAGCACAAGTTGATATTGATAAAGAATATAAAATGGTAACTGAAGATTTAAAGAATGCGCAAGGTGAAAAACGTAAGAAATTAATCAAACGTTTAGAAACTATCGATGCATTCCGTACTTCAGAGAATAAGCCTGAATGGATGGTACTATCTGTTCTTCCAGTTATTCCACCTGATTTACGTCCAATGTTACAACTTGATGGTGGACGTTTCGCTACAAGTGATTTAAATGATTTATATCGTCGTGTAATTACTCGTAATAATCGTTTAAAGAAATTACTTGAAATGGAAACTCCTGCTATCATCGTACAAAACGAAAAACGTATGTTACAAGAAGCAGTAGATGCTTTAATTGATAACGGACGTCGTTCTAAACCAATGACAGGTGCTGGAGGACGTGCTCTTAAGTCATTATCACACAGCTTAAAGGGTAAACAAGGTCGTTTCCGTCAAAACTTATTAGGTAAGCGTGTTGACTTCTCAGGTCGTTCGGTTATCGCCGTTGGACCAGATTTAAAGATGTTCCAATGTGGTATTCCACGTGAAATGGCTATCCAATTATATAAACCATTCGTAATTAACGAAATCGTTAACCGCGAAATCGCAAGTAACCCAAAGGCTGCTGAAAAATTAATTGATCGTCAAGATCCACGTATCTGGGATATCGTTGAATTTGTAATTCAAGGACATCCAGTATTATTAAACCGTGCTCCTACACTTCACCGTTTAGGTATTCAAGCATTCCAACCTAAATTAGTTGAAGGTCGTGCAATTCGTCTACATCCATTAGTAACTACAGCGTTCAACGCTGACTTCGATGGTGACCAAATGGCGGTGCATCTACCATTAAGTGAAGAAGCATGTGCTGAAGCACAAATCTTAATGTTAGGTTCTAAGAATATCTTAGGTCCTAAGGATGGTAAACCTATCGTTACACCTTCACAAGATATGATCTTAGGTAACTATTATCTAACTATGGAGGAAACTGCTGCTGAATTCATTGCTAATGCAGAACGCTTAGAATCTTATGGAGATACAGCTGCAGGTGAAATGTGGAGAACATTCGCTCGTAACGAAGGGCATGTATTCCGTGATACAAATGAAGTATTAATGGCTTATGATAACCATGAAGTACATTTACATTCACGTATCGCATTATTAGGTAAATCATTAAAGAAATCAACATTCACTGAAGAACAAAATAACTCTTACTTAATTACTACAGTTGGTAAGTTAATCTTCAATGATATGTTCCCAAGTGATTTCCCTTACTTAAATGAAGCTACAAAACGTAACTTTGCAGCTACACCAGATGAATTCTTCGTACCTCAAGGTACTAATATTGCTGAGTATGTTGCAAACTTACCTATTCGTAAGTCATTCATTAAGAAAGATATTGGTAACGTAATCAACGAAGTGTTCAAACGTTATCGTAATTCTGATAAGACATCTGAAATCCTTGATACATTAAAGGATAACGGATTTAAGTATTCAACAGTTGCTGGTATGACAGTAGCATTAAGTGATATCAAAGTACATCCAAGTAAATATGAGTATGTTGCTAATGGTAAGAGAGATGCTGCTAAGATTACTCAAATGAAGCAAAAAGGTTTATTAACTACACAAGAATGGGAACGTCATTTCTCACGTGTATGGGAAAATGCTAAGGAAGATATCGTTACAGCATTCATGGGTTCATTATCTCGTAAGAATCCTATCATGATGATGTCTGACTCTGGTGCCCGTGGTAATAAATCCCACTTTACTCAATTAGCTGGTATGCGTGGTCTGATGGCTCGTCCTACTCAATCTAAGGGTAATAAAGAAGATCAAATCGGTATCATCGAGGTACCTATCTACTCTTCATTCCGTGAAGGGTTATCCGTATCTGAATTCTTCATCTCTACACACGGTGTGCGTAAAGGTTTAACAGATACTGCCTTAAAGACAGCTGAATCTGGTTACTTAACTCGTCGTTTAGTTGACGTAGCTCAAGATGTAGTTGTTACTGAAGAAGATTGTGGTACAGATAGAGGATACTATGCTCAAGCAATCGTTGATAAGAAAACAGGCGCTATTATTGAAAAATTAGAAGACCGTTTAGTTGGTCGTTATTCTAAACAACAAGTTGTAGATCCTGCAACTGGTGAAGTTATTATTGAATCAGATGAATTAATCACTGATCAATTAGCTACACGTATTGCTAGCTTATTCACTGAAGAAGATGAAAAAGCTGGTAAGGGTATCTTAATTCGTAACGTATTTACATGTGACTCACAAAATGGTATTTGTCGTATGTGTTATGGTCGTTGTATGGCTACTGGTAACCTTGTTGAAGGTGGGGAAGCAGTTGGTATTATGGCTGCCCAATCTATCGGTGAACCAGGTACTCAGTTAACAATGCGTACATTCCATACTGGTGGTGTAGCGAGTGGGGAAAGCGGAGATATCACTCAAGGTTTACCTCGTGTAGAAGAATTATTCGAAGCTCGTAATCCTAAGCATGCTGCTGTAATTTCTAAGATTGATGGTGAAATTACAGAAATCCGTGAATTAGATAACCATGGTGGATTCCGTATCGTAGTAACTAACGAAAATGAATCTATCGAACATAAAGCTGATGCATCTCATTCAATCCGTTCATGGTTGAAGGAAGGCGCAAAAGTTAAAGCTGGTGAGAAATTAACAGAAGGTCAAGTATCTCCAAAAGAATTACTTGAAGTTGCTGGTGTTCTTGAAGTTCAAAACTATATCTTAAAAGAAGTTAAACGTGTTTACCAATCACAAGGTATCGAAATTTCCGATAAACATATCGAAGTTATGATTCGTCAAATGCTTCGTAAGGTTGTTATCCTTGAAGGTAATGATACAGGCTTAAATGCTGGTCAACAAATCAGTATCAACCAATTAAATAAAATTAATACTCGCGTATTAATGGAAGGTAAGATGGCTGCTAAGTTTGCTCCTGTATTATTAGGTATCTCTAAAGCTTCTGTAGAAACAGATTCATTCTTATCTGCTGCATCATTCCAAGAAACTACAAAAGTATTAACTGATGCTGCTATCCATGGTAAAGTGGATGATTTAATGGGTCTAAAAGAAAACGTATTAATTGGTAAGTTAATCCCAGCTGGTACAGGTACTACATATGAACGTGAAAGTACACACCAAGTTGAAGAATTAGCTGCTGAATTACGTGCAAAACGTATTGCTCGTAATAAGAAAGATGAGGACGAGGAAGAAGAATTAGAAGTCGTTGCTCAAGAAGTCGTTGAAGTAGATGAAATTGATGATGAAATCATTGATGATGAATACGAATTAATGGAAGATATCGAAGACGACGAAGAATAGTTATACGTATAGGTCATAACGATAAGTTATGGCCTTTTCTTTTGATGAATAATTTAAAATATAAAGGGAATAATAAAATAATGGGGATGAACTTTAAAAAGTAATAATATTAAAAATATTTTTTAAAAAGATGTTGACATTGAATATCAATTTGGTATAATGTACTAGCGTTAATGAGTTTCCCGATAAAAGTATGGGAAACTTCATTTACGGAGAACCGCGACACACCTGGATGTGTGTGCATTAAGAAAAAGTCGAAAGGAGGGCATACAGATATGCCAACGATTAACCAACTTGTCAAACAAGGAAGAACAGACAAAACTTGGAAATCAAAATCACCAGCCTTAAATAGAGGCTTTAACTCATTGAAACGACGCCCAACAGAAATTAGTTCACCTCAAAAACGTGGAGTATGTACACGTGTAGGGACTATGACACCTAAGAAGCCTAACTCAGCGCTTCGTAAGTACGCTCGTGTTCGTTTGAGTAACGGAATGGAAGTAACTGCTTATATCCCAGGAATCGGACACAACCTACAAGAACATAGCGTTGTTATGATTCGTGGTGGACGTGTTAAGGACTTACCAGGGGTTCGTTACCATATTATTCGTGGTACAATGGACTGTGCTGGTGTTGCTAACCGTAACCAAAGCCGTTCATTATACGGTGCTAAGAAACCAAAAGCAGGTAAGAAGTAGTCATTGAAAGGAGAAAATAGAAAATGCCAAGAAAAGGACATATCGCTAAGCGCGATGTAATAGCAGATCCAATTTATAACTCCAAATTGGTGACTCGTTTAATCAACAAAATTATGTTAGACGGTAAAAGAGGAGTAGCAGAAACTATTCTTTACGATGCATTTGATAAAGTAGAAGAAAAGACTGGCCGTCCAGCAATGGAAGTATTTGAACAAGCATTAGGTAACATTATGCCTGTTTTAGAATTAAAAGTTCGCCGTGTAGGTGGAGCTAACTACCAAGTACCAGTTGAAGTGTCTCAAGAAAGACGTTTAACTTTAGGTTTACGTTGGTTAGTAAACTATTCACGTTTACGTAATGAAAAGACAATGATCGATCGTTTAGCTGGAGAAATCGTTGATGCAGCTAATGGTATCGGTGGTTCTGTTAAGAAACGTGATGATGTTCATAAAATGGCAGAAGCTAACAAAGCATTTGCTCATTACCGTTGGTAGGAATATAGGAGGACCCAAAAGATGGCTCGTGAATTCCCATTAAATATGACAAGAAATATCGGTATCATGGCTCACATCGATGCTGGTAAGACAACAACTACTGAACGTATTTTATACTATACTGGTATTAACCATAAAATTGGTGAAACTCATGACGGTTCTGCAACAATGG
>JAFXJJ010000019.1 GCA_017532345.1 Erysipelotrichales bacterium | reverse complement strand
CAATCTTTACACCTAATTTCTTAGCATACATCGGATCAATAGCATGTTCAGCATCAATAAATGCACAACGTCCACCTTTTCTTTGTACTTCAGCAATTGCATGTAAAGTTACAGTAGTCTTACCACTTGATTCAGGACCATAAATTTCAATAATACGTCCTTTAGGATAACCACCAATACCTAGTGCATAATCTAATGTTAATGAACCAGTAGGAATTACATCTACATCAACATTAGCTCTATCACCTAAACACATGACAGCGCCTTTACCAAATTGCTTTTCAATTTGTTTCAACGCTTCATTTAAAAGCTCATCTCTTTCATCTTTAACTTCTTTTTCTTTAGCCATTTTGTTTCTCCTTGCTTATAAGCGTTATTAAACGTTGAGTCATTAAATCAACGATTTGATTTCTAACTTCATTTCGTGTACCTGAAATCATATCTTCATAAGAAACTATTTTACCTTTATAAAATATACTTGAGTATACTAGGCCAGCAGGTTTCCCCTCCATAACATCAGGTCCTGCGTTGCCAGTAAAGGATACCCCTATATCACTTTTCATAAGTGCGGCAATATTCTCAGCCATTTCATTAGCAACTTCTGCACTAACTACACCTTTTTCATCAATAGTGTTTTGTTTAACGTATACAACCTCATGTTTAATTCTAGTTGCATAGGTTACTACACTCCCCACAAACACACTACTAACACCAGGTATTTCAACTAATTTGGCAGCAAATAAACCACCACTTAAACTTTCACAACTCGCAATTGTAAGATTACATTCACGAAGTAAAGTAACTAATTCTTTCATTAATTACATACTCTCCAATACATAATCCTTTAATTGAACAAAATAGTATACACCACTTAATACACTAGCAATCATAGCACTCCATAATAAGAAGTCTGATACTGGTAAGCCATATAATTCAAATGGTAAATTATTAATTAAAATAAAAATTAACGCAACCATTTGTAGTACAGTTTTAAGCTTACCTAAGAATCCAGCCGAAACTACTTTACCTTTTTCAGCTGCTGTTAAGCGTAGTGCATCAACAATAGTATCACGCCATACCATTACAATTACTGGTATAGCAGGTACAATACCACGTGTTGCTAATACGATAAATAATGTATTAACTAATAATTTATCAGCAATTGGATCCATAAATTTTCCAAATGTTGTTACCAAGTTATTTTTACGTGCAATATATCCATCTAAGAAATCAGTAAATGAAGCTACTGCAAATATCACAACAGCTACAATATTTACGATTGATAATGAAACATTCCCAAATTGAAAACTCATTAAATCAATATTGAAATATGAGTATGGGAAATAAAATACTAACACAATTACTGGAACTAATAACATTCTAATAACTGTTAATATATTAGGTAAATTCATAAATTACTCTCCTTTTAATGTAAAATAAACAGTATTACCACTAGCACTGTTTCTAATAGAACTATCTAATTCAACCATTTCATCATTAACATAGAATTGATTTCCCTTAAAATATCCCATATTAAGAGTCAATTTTGAACCAGTACTAACTGGCATATGGTATTCAATTTCTTCACCTGTACCATAAGTATAATTTGATTTAGGAGTATTTGTACGTTCTCCATTAATAGATGCATCTACCCATGTTCGATGAGCAAATTTCACCTTCACAACGATATCTTCACAGTTACCACTATATACAATATTGTATGTATTGTAGCTTTCTTGTTTGAATTCTAGTTCACAAGCTTCTTTCACAATAACATTACTTGTTGAAGTAGTTGTATTTTCAGTAATCGTAATCTTAGGTGTTGTAATTGCTGGCTCTTCATTGTTTTGATTGTTCATTAAATCTGGGAAGATATAACGACCAAACGCAAAACTTAGTGCAGCAATCATAACAAAAGCAATAATAAGCATTGATATTACGGAAGCATCCATGCGTAAACGTAATTTTTTTCTTTTCTTTTTATGTTGCCCTTGTACCTTTTTCTTAAGCTTTTCATTAGCTTTTCGTAGTGATTCAACTTCTTGTTGAGTTAACATAGTAGTGTAAGTTACCATGTTTTCATCAAATTCATCCTTAAATTGTGAGAAATCTATACCTAAAGTTTTACAATAAAACTGCACAAAAAACTTAACATACGATAAGTCATCTCTGAAATAGTCCAAATCGCCTCGTTCAATAGCTTCAATTTGTGAAGTATTAAAACGTGTACGAGCTGATATATCTTCAACAGTTAATCCCTGTCTCTCTCTTTCTTCCTTCAGTATTCTTCCAACTTCAAGCATTCTTTCACCACCTACACAAGATACCATATTAATTATACCTAAGTTATTTATATAAATCAATCACATTTTTCCTATCAAAATAAGCAAAAAAGGTAACTTTCGTTACCTTTTTCTATTTTATACTACATAAGCCATGTTCTGTTCTCATTACTGAGTGCAACCATTTATCTACATATTGCTATGTCTTCACTTAGCTTCGTTTCGCCTTGTAAAGTTCCCCGACCAAAATTTGGGTTTCTCGCTTGTGGGGTTTACCGCGTTCCACCCCTATCGTTTCCAATAGGACTACGTCACTGTGGCACTTTTATAGAAATACACCATAGCTTGCGCCTTAGGTTTCTTTCAGCCGTTAAGTTATACTTACCTAGGCTTATTTATTGGCCTAGCACAAACACTATAATCATCACAGATTATGCGAGCATGGACTTTCCTCTACCAATCTATATTGGCAGCGATTGCGGTGTATAAAATTTAACGTAATTTACTATACACTTCATTTTCCAATTTGACAAGTCTTTTTATAATATCAACTTGCGTGATATTTTCTTCATTACCAACATTTTGAAGTGCTTGACGATTTTCTAAATCCATCACTTGCGCCTTTAATGAAGAGTTTTGTAACTCTAATTGATTAATTTTGTTATTTAAAGTTTTAATAATTTCATCAAACTTTTGATAATCAGCAATAACTACATCTAAAAATTCATCTACTTCAATTGCACGATATCCTTTAAAATCTACATGAAATTCATTTTCTAAAATTTTTCTTGCATCTAGCTTTAGTTCCATACCTAACACCTCTCCATAGTATTTTAAATGATTTCCTCATGTAATTCAAGATATCTAATATTGATATATACTCTATTTTCTAAATAAATCCTTATATTATTTATGCTATTTATCATAATAATAATGTAACTTATCCGATTTAAAGTTATGTAATGTTGTCTAAAAAAGGAAAATCTATTATAATAATTAAGGTGATGAAGAATGGTAGGTTATCCAACAAAGAAGACAGTTCACTCTAATCCAAATGTTTATATTGGTAATAGAGGAATGAGTTTTGAAGACGAAATTAATGAAAGTAACGAATATTATATTGCACACGAGAAAGCTTTAATACACAAAAAGCCTACTCCGATACAAATCGTTAAGGTTAATTATCCTTCAAGAAATAAAGCCAAGATTGTTGAAGCTTATTTCAGAACTCCATCCACAACCGATTACAATGGTATATACAAAGGAAGACCGATTGATTTTGAAGCCAAACAAATTCAATCTAAAGTATCCTTCCCTTTACAGTTTATACACGCCCATCAGGTTGAACATTTAAGAAGAGTGTTGAAGCATGGTGGAATTGGTTTTGTTTTACTACGTTTTACTGCTTATCAAGAAACATATTTAATTGATGCGAAAGATGTTATCGAGAAATATGATGATCCTAAGACTAAGTCATTAACTTATGAATGGGTTAAAGAAGCAGGATATCAAGTAAAAGATGGTTATCAACCACGTCTTAATTATTTAGATGTAGTTGATAAAGTATATTTTAAAGGAGAGTAATTTATGGCGAATAAAAAGAAAAAGAAATTACGTGCTAGTAGTATATTCTATGCCCTACTAGTATTATTCCTAAGTGCATTCTTTATTGTAGGTGGTGCTGGTATTTACTATGTTGCCTCTATCTTACAGGATGCTCCTGAATTAGATGTATCTAGATTTGGCTCAGCTGAATCTTCACGTATCTATGATAGTGAAGGACAATTAATTGTAGACTTAGGAGAACAAAGTCGTGAGAATGTAGATTATGAAGACTTACCTCAAGTAGTAATCGATGCATTCATTGCAGTTGAAGATTCACGTTACTTTGAACACAATGGCTTCGATTTACCTCGTTTTATAAAAGCTGCAATTGAGAACTTAAAAACTAGAAACTTCTCTCAAGGTGGTTCAACAATCACAATGCAGGTAGTAAAGAACTCATACTTTACAACTAAAGAATCTGTTGCTGAAAAATCAATTCCACGTAAGATTAAAGAAATTTATTTAGCACTACAAACTGAACGTGCTGTTTCTAAAGAAGATATTTTTGAATACTATATCAATAAAATCTTATTTGGGGGTAACAGCTATGGTATTCAAAAAGGTGCAGAATATTACTTCGGTAAAGACGCTACTGAATTAACATTACCAGAAGCAGCTATGTTAGCTGGTGTTGTAAATGCTCCATATTCTTATAATCCTTATGTTAATCTTTCATTAGCAACTGAGCGTCGTAATGTTGTTTTAAACTTAATGCTACACCATGGTTATATTACCGAAGAAGAATGTGCCTTAGCTAAATCAACTCGCTTAGAAGATTTATTATCTTATGAACCAGTTAGTGGTACTACATATCCTTATCAAGCATATTTAGATGCGGTTGTAGAAGAATGTATTAGTTTAACTGGTGATAACCCATATGATACACAAATGGTTATTTATACATATATGGATAGAGCTGCACAAGAACATGCTGAAAATGTATTAGCTGGTAAGACATCAGCTAAATTTCCAGCAAACGATAGTTATTTCCAAGCTGCATTTACTGTAATTGAAAATGATACAGGTCATATGGTAGCTATTGGTGGAGGTAGAGATTACTCTGGTCAACGCCAATTCAACCGTGCTACTTCAATGTATAAACAACCTGGTTCTACAGCAAAACCAATTCTTGCTTATGCATTAGCATTTGAAGAATTAGGCTGGTCTACAACTCATGTTGTCGAAGATATTCCAATTGTATATCGAGGAACAGATATCTTATTACCTAATGTTGATGGTGTATACTTAGGACAAATCACATTAGAAGAAGCTATTTCTCGTTCTCGTAATACATCTGCAATGATTACCTTTGAACAATTAGTAGATGAATTAGGTACAGATTATATTGTTAATCATATTCGTAATTTAG
Organism: Erysipelotrichales bacterium; assembly: GCA_017532345.1. Lineage (GTDB taxonomy): Bacteria > Bacillota_I > Bacilli_A > Erysipelotrichales > Erysipelotrichaceae > SIG230. The sequence goes on along the minus strand of JAFXJJ010000019.1, from coordinate 32,575 downwards.
GATTTGAAGTTGATCCAAATGAATTTACATTAGGTTATGTTATTGGTTCATCAACATTTGAAGTTACACCTACTCAATTAGCTTCTGCATATTCAACAATTGCTCGTGGTGGTGATTATATTAAACCAACTACAATCGCACGTATTGAATATATTGATAGCGATGTTGCTCCAATTGAACCTGAATACTTACCTACTACAGTTATTTCAGAACAAGCTGCATATCTAACAAGTGAAATGCTTAATAAGTGTGTTAACTCACCTTGGTATAACTACATGCAAATACTTAAGAGTGATAAATTTAAAGCATATGCGAAAACTGGTACTACTGACTATGGTTCAGAAGCCGAAGAGTATGGTATCCCAGTTGGTGCTATCAAAGATAAATGGGTAGCTGCATATACTGGAGATTATTCAGTTGCTGTATGGACAGGTTATGATTCACCTGTAAAGGGTGCTGAAACATACTTCACAAACGCTAAGAACCAATTAAATATTCCTGTAACAATCGCAAAAGAAATGTTGTTTAAACTAGCTGAAACTGCTGAAACATACCCTGCTGATGTCGATATGCCTGAAGAAGGAATTGATAGTATTACTCATGTATTAGGAACTTATCCTTATGCTATTAGTGAAGGTGTTGCTCCTGAAATGTTAGTTACTGGCTTAATTAAATCAGAATTCAATGAAGTTGTTGGTATGGCACCTACGCCAGTAGATACACTACAATCATTTGAAGCAGATTTCATGGAAGAAACTAATTCATTAGTAGTTACATTTGCTGAATACCCTGATTTAGAAAGAGTTAAAGAACCTACAGGAACTAAGATGTATTATTTAACTTACTACCCTGAAGAAGGTTCAAAAATTCCAACAAGTTATATTGTTCCTACTTTATCACTTGGAGTCGAAGGTGCCGTTGATGAAGAAGGAAATCCAATCGAAGGACCATCAATCGAGGTTCCTGAAATTGAAGGTCCAGTTGTTGAAGAAACAGGTCCTCAAGGTTATGTATTTGATGGTCCATTAGTAAATGAAGCTGGAGCCTCTGCGGTAACATTAGGTGTTGAAGCTAATCTAATTTATGATGAGAAATTATATTATGGTAATGTAAATTACTTTGTAGATGTATATGAAAATGGAGAGTTATTAACATCATATCAATCTACTGATGCAGTTACTGCATATCCATTACCAGTATTAGAATCAAATACAATTCAAGTATGTGGTTATTATGGTCTTACAGTTGCTACTGATGTAGTAAGTAATTCTATTTGTCACGATGTAATTGTTCCATTTTCTTCTCAAATTGAATCTGATCCTGAATGGGAAGGTATTTGGGACTACTTCAATTAATACAAAAAAAGAGCTTATATCGAACTGATATAAGCTTTTATTTTGATTTGATTAAAGTACAATATTTGGTTAATGGACACTTATCACACTCAGGCTTTTGCGCTTTACACATATATCTACCAAAGAAGATTAAGCGATGATGCATATAATAATATTGCTCAGGCATTAATGCCTTACAAACTCTCTTCTCAACTGCTAAGACCGTATCATCTTTACTAGCAATACGTAATCTTTTACACGTTCTTTCAACATGTGTATCAACAGGAAATGCAGGTACTTTAAACCAACAACTTAAAATAACGTTAGCAGACTTTCTTCCTACACCAGGTAAAGTTACTAGTGCATCAAAATCATTGGGTACATTACCATCAAATTCAGCAATCAGCTTAGCACATAGTAGTTTAATATTATGTGCTTTTGTTTTGGCCAATCCCAATCTTTTAATAATATCGTAAATTTCTTCCTCTGATGCATTATTCATTTTATATACGTCATCATATTTACTAAATAATACACTAGTGCATTTATTAACAGCAGCATCAGTCGTTTGTGCACTAAGCATCACAGCAATGGTTAATTGAAATGCACTTTCATGAATTAATTCGCAATAAGCATTAGGATAAAGCTCTCCAAGAATATTATATATGTCTTGTATATCTTTCTTGCTTCTCATCGTTGTTGTCCTCAGTCGTTCTATTTTGTAAGCGCCATGTTTCTAATATTTTATTGATATATGGGAAACTTAGCTTTTGGTAAATAACTGCTTCTCTTAATGCAGCTTCAATCATATCTTCATCATATAATTGCATCCACTCACCTAATTTATTCATCTCTGTTGAAGTTAACGGTCTAGCCATTTGTTCTTCAAACTTATCAAATAATGTCTGAGAAATATCCTTAACCGGTTTAAGTTCAAAAATTGGATCTAATGAAAACGTAAAACTTTTACTAGTAACATTAATGATAATCCAACCTTCTGTTGCCAATCGATTTAAAGACTCTAATATCTCAGTGACAGTACGTTTTAAAACTTTTGCCAAATCTTCAATAGTCACATTATCACTTTTCTCATTTAATAAATCCATCATTAATATAAGCATCATATCACTATCAGAAAATGTTGTATTTTCAAATATTTCTAATAAATATGTCCTTCTATCAATATAACTTTTCTTCCACCAAGCTTGTTTACTCATTACTATCCATTCCCTTCAAATCAAATATAAGATTACCCTGTTCATCATAATAATAAATATCTAATGAATCTTTACGTATAATCTTTTCAACTACAACAATCTTATCTTCATATAATCCATAACTTACTTTTCCATCTAATTTATCTGCCACTTCTTTATACTTAGTATAATTCTTATAAAGTACTACTTTCCCTTCAGAATCGATAATATAAATTAATGGAATAGTATCACCAATTACACATGAATAATACTTATCACTATTATACATAAAGTCATTTAAAACAGTATTTACTTCAGAACCACTCTTATCAGCAATCACTTCACAATATTTCATCCCAACACTTTCATCATACATGTCATATGATCCTACATAATAAAATACTATAAAAGAAAGCATTCCAATAATAGTAATTATCATTGCTACTATAAATAAAATTTCAAATATTCTCTTTTTCATTACTATCACCAGTATTATTCTACCAAGATTTCATATAAAATTAAAGTCGTAAATGAAAATATAATGTCCTCTTATTTAACTCTAATACATCATAAATTTTCTGTTTTAAGTATAATTCATAATTATTGTCAATTCTCGTAAAAATATGACACATTTTCCTATAATTAGTGTTACTTTTAAACATTTACATATTAAATCATTTGCAATTCTCTATAAACTGTGATATTATGGTAAAGCCTAGTAAAAAAGGAGAACTTTATGTTAAAGAAAACTATTATTTCACTGATGTTAGTCAGTACAGTAATGTCATGGAGTTATGCTACATTTAAAATGTTTGCGCCTACTGAAGAGCCTAGCACTAATGTTGCTTCAATGGAAGAATTTATTACTACTTCTCAAATGCTAAATGCAAGAGCAATGCCTAATCCTGAAGCTGAAAACATTGTTTTCTATTATGATAACGATGAAGACAGTGATTATGTTATTGACCAAATCTTATGTTTAGTTGCTAGAGATTTAGGTTTATCAAGTACATATGAATTACCATTTAAGTTTATGGTTGTATCTGAATTAGAATACGTAACTGCTTCTAAATTAAAGAGCGAATATGGATTCTCTTCGTTCCCTGCTTTCGTTGCTTATGAAGCTGATGATGAAGGTGTTCTACATCCTGTATCTGCTTTAGAATATGATGTTGAAAAACCATTTACTAGAAGTGAAGTTAAATCTTGGTTAGAAACAAACACAAGTGTAGAATTTGAATAAGAAGCGAAAGCTTCTTTTCTTTTTATAAAAAGGTCATATCTAATTTGATATGACCTTGTTTTCTTATAAGCTTTTAACTAATGCTTGCGTAACGATTGCTGAATTTCTAGCAGCGTATACTAAATATTCTTCAAATGTCATTTCATTTTCTCCAGTATGAGGGAAATCTGAAATTGAACGAATAACTACAAATGGTACTTCCATTCTCCAACAAGTATTTGCAACAGCTGCTGCTTCCATTTCACTACATAATGCATCTGGGAATTTCTCAACAATATGAGTTGCTTCATTAGCCATTACAAATTGATCTCCAGATACAATTAACCCTTTACTAACAGTAATATTAGGAATTAACTTACTTGCCTCAAAAGCCTTCTTTACTAACTCTTCATCTGCATCAAAATACATTGGTTGTCCAGATAATTCGATGTTCATATCATGTTGTTTAACCTTAGTAGAAATAACAACATCCTTTAAACGCATATCATGTTTTAGACCACCTGCACTACCAACATTAATAATCTTATCAATATTAAATCTTTCTAGTAACAACATTGTAGATACAGTTGCATTAATCTTACCCACACGACTTAAAACAGCAACTACTTCCTTACCTTCCATTTTCCCAGTAACGAAGCATGTATTATGAATAATCTCTTCTTTTGTTTCAGTCATTAATGCTTCGATTTCAGCTAATTCTTCTTTCATTGCAGCGATAATTCCAATCATATGTTCTCCTTCTTGCAAATATAAAATTGCTTTTCTCCATCTTTTATTCCATGATAATTAAAATCTGTATAAACATCAACTGTAAAGCCTATTTCTTTTAATAAATCAATTAATTGACTTGGCTCATAGATTTCTTGTAAATGATGTTCTTCAAAAAAGTAAGTTGGTACAATACTGTCATCCCATACACGTAATATTTGTTTGATGTAGTTATTCTCAGTACTTATATGCCAAGAGTATTCCAATTCGTCAAAAATGAAACTTTCATCATACCCTTCTTTAAACTCATCTAAACGTGTAGTACTATGTGCATCAAAAATAAAGACACCATTATCCTTTAAAGCATCGTATGCACCTTCAAATACTTTACGAATATTTTCAATTCCCAACACATAATTTAAAGAGTCACAATAGCATAATACACTATCAAACTCATTATGATACTTATTTTCACACATATCCATTACTTCAAATACGATATTGTCAGTGCCATAGTTTTCGCTTGCGACATTAATCATATCCTTCGATAAGTCAGTTGCAACGATTTTTAAACCAGGATTATTAGTATATAACTTATCAGCTAATATTCCACTACCACACCCTAATTCTAATACATCACTACCATACATATATTTTCTAGTGAATTCTAGATACAATTCTTGTGCATCATCATCACTAATTAACATATCATAATATGACGCCAAATTTGTATAACTATCCATTTTACTTCACTAAGAAATCTTGCCACAAACGTTCAATATTATAGAATTCACGAGCATCCTTTAAGAATACTGAGACAGCAATATGGTTACAATAGAACAGTACCCAATCACTATGTTCATTACCTTCTTTACGGCACTCATAATATCCATTTTGTGCACATACATCTTCTAGCTCATCAACGATAGCCATCATCAAACGATTATTCGATACATCACAAATAAGCATATCGTCCATAATTGCATGTGTACCTTGAAAGTTTATACGAGCAATATTCTCTCCTTTCTTATCATCAATTGCTTTAATTAAAATATCAATTAACTCCATTATTTACTTTCCTTTCCTATAAATGCTTGTTGTTTACATTTAACAAAATCATAAGCTGTTTTTAAATCTATCTTTGCTAGTTCCATCTCTTGAGTTGCATCATAGCCTCTTGATGGTTCTATCTTATCAGCAATAAATAAAATATATACATATGGATTATCTAATCCACCTGTCGTATGATATCTGATTGCATCTAATATATCAGTATCTTGAATTTGTAGTTTTTCTTCTACATATCTCGCACCCACAAACTGATGATGAACATTAGGATGAAGACTTCTAGCAGTTTCATCTTCTAATTCCATATACTGAGCAGTAAGCTCTTTATCCATTTCTTTGCATATATCATGAAGTAAGGCAGCTAAGGAAGCTTTATAAACACTAAGATTATGTAGCTTCGCTAATTCGATTGATACCTTTTGTACACTCAAAGAATGTTCATATCTTCTTTGGGACATATGTGAACGTACAATTTCATGAATATATAATTCATTTTGTAGTATATAATCTTTTACGTTATTGTTTAGATATAGAAAGTTACCATTTCTAATATCAGTAGCACTTGCTGGATGTAAATCACATTGTACTTTTGTATAGTTATAGTCTAAATCTAATGTTGATTCATTTCTTAAAAATACAGCAACTTCTACTAATTCAAGGATTTTATCATAATCCTTCCATTCAGTAAACTTAGTAGCTTGATCATCACCAATTAAAAGATAATAAGAATTATCATTACCCTTCTTTAATTCTTCAATCGTATTTATTGTATATGAAGGCATTGGAAGATTTTTCTCTACATCTGATACAAAGATTTGTTTTTCATTCGCTACAGCAATCTCACACATCTTAAAACGCTTATCATAATCAACGATTTCTTCGCTTGTACGAAATGGTGAAACCCTATTAGGGATTAATAATACTTCATCTAATCCTAATTTTGTAATCGCCTGTTTCGCCAAGTAAATATGCCCTTCATGAATTGGATTGAATGTGCCTCCTAGTATCCCTATCTTTTTCATCGTGGTAATTCAATTTTGCCTTTCTTACGATTAACACGGAATAATACAATTACTCTACCAATCATTTGAACTACATCACTATGTGTTTCACTTGCAAGTTCAATCGCAACTTCATTAACTTCTTGTGGACAAGTTTTTAGTACACTTAACTTAATTAATTCTTTAGCTTCAAGCGCATTATCTACACTCTCAATAACATTATATGTAACTCCATCCTTACCAATTTGAGTTACTGGACTTAAGCTATTAGCTAAGCCTTTTAAATATGCTTTTTGTTTATTTGTTAACATAAATTATCCTCACACTCTACTAATTCCTTTTGATACACCGATTGAAGCAGGTAAATATACAGTTAGTCTTTGCTTCTTAGTTGTATTTATACATACCCATCCAAATCCATGAATCATTACATCACACTTTTCATTTTCAGCTAATGAGAAATCATAACGTCTGAAATCTGTAAAGCTTTCTGCCGTATTACAAATAGGTTTTAATAATTCACCGTAATGACGACTCCATAATTCATCGGCTTTTTCATGTTTACCACGATGGATATCAATAGCATCATTGAAATAACATGTCACTGTTACATCTTTACCATCAGGAAAATCCAATCGTGCTACACCACCAATCGCTAAGCTTTGAGGTTCATATAACTGATAATTTCTTGGCTTAAGTGTCTTTGATGGAATAATCTTCTTCAAATCATTAGCATCAACATAATGTACTACATTATCCTTACGCATTACACCAGGTGTATCATAAATTGTGCCTATTTCAGTATCAAGCTTCATCATATCAATGGTAGTACCTGGATAACGTGAAGTAGTGATACTTTCTTTGCGTAAGATAGCATTGATTAATGTACTCTTACCAGCATTAGCAACACCCATAAATACGACCGGTCTGCCATTAGCTAATGTAGTGATGGCATCACAGATTTCATCAACTCCATCTTTACCTTTATAAGCACTTACACATATACCTTTTACATATAGATTTTCTTCTTTTAATTTGCTTCTAATCCAATTGTATAATTTATTACCTGATAAAGTTAAAGGTAATAAATCTCTTTTCGTACCAATTAAAAGTACATCTTTATTACCAATATGTCTTTGAAGTCCAGGAATCATTGATCCTTCAAAATCAAATAAATCAGCAACTAGACATACTAAACAATCCATTTTACGAATCTCTTCATAAATTCTAGAATCTGTTTCTCCTTGCTTGACTAATAATGTCACATCATCATAGTTTCTTAGACGGAAGCATCTTTGACAATACTCACCATCTAATTTAGGAGTATAGCCTATTTGCTTAGGATCTTCATTTTGTAGTTCAACACCACAACCAACACATTTACTCATAGTATTCACCTCTTACAAGCATCTTTTTCTTAGCTAATGCATCAAATACCTTATTTTCTAATTTACGATTGAATTTAGTTATCGCAATATCACGAATTACAAGAGGACTAGTTAATACTGGAAAAACCCCATAAAAATTAGCCCCAAACATATCTGTAAGTAATTGGTCACCTAACATCGCAATTTGATGCTTCTCAACACCAAAATGCTTGCGTATTTTTATAAAACCAAAAGGCAATGGTTTCTTAGCTGAATTTACGTAAAATACATCTAATCCATCACAGAATGTCGATACTCTTGCCTTGGTATTATTACTAACAACAGCAATTTTAAACCCCATACTTTTAGCTTTTTCAATAAATGCAACTGCAGTTTCAGTTGGCTTAGCTTCATCATGAGGTGCTAACGTATTGTCTATATCACAAATCAATACTTTAATTCCTTTCGCTTTTAAGCTTTCAAGATTTAAGCATTGGAAATTCTTAATATACATTTTAGGTAAAAATAATTTAATCAAAAAAATACCTCCTAATCCACTTAACATTATACCATATAACCTATTTAAAACAAATAAAAACTCTTAGATAACTAAGAGTTAAAAACGTACTGTAAATTCTGTTCCTCTATTCAAAATACTTTCAATACTTATCTCAGCATTATGCTGAAGTACAATATGCTTAACGATTGCTAAACCTAAGCCAGTACCACCAATCTTTTTAGAGCGCGATTTATCTACTCGATAGAATCGCTCAAATACACGTTCTTGATTTTCTAATGAAATGCCAATACCAGTATCACACACCTTCAATACTGTTCTTCCACTTTCCTCTTCAATATAAATGGTAACTGAACCATTTTCACGATTATATTTAATCGCATTATCGCATAAATTATAGACTAGTTCATGCATCATTTCTCGATTGCCATATACATATGAATCCTTACCAACAACCTTAATTTCTACATTTAATTTATTAGCTAGTAGCTTTAAACTATTTGCGACAGTCTTCGCGATTTCGTATAAATTGACTTCCTCATATGTAATCGTAGTTCCTTCACTATCTAATTCAGATAGTCGAATAATATCGGTAATTAATGATAATAATCTAGTTGCGTTGGTGTGTATTTCACCTGCAAACTTACGAGAGTCATCAATATTAGAAATACCACTTTTAATTAGTTCAGCATATCCAGTAATCGCAGTTAAAGGAGTCTTTAATTCGTGCGATACATTAGCAGTGAACTCTTGTCTCATATTCGCATTCATTAAAATACGTTCATGTTGTTCTCGTATTTTATTTACGAACGGCGATAATTCTTCATATACTTCTACATTTGATGTATTAAAATTATCACCTAATTGGTTTATAGGTGCAATAATACTTCTCGTTAAAATACGACTAATTGCTAATATCAAAACAAACATCAATATCAGCATTATAACGATAAATGGTAAAACAGTTATATAAACTGCAAATATACTATGTGCCATTTTAGACACACGAAGTATATAGTCTTCACATCGTATCGCAGCATAGTATGTGTTCTTCATAAGAGTATCCGAAGTACGAACAGCACGACCTACACCATTCTCAATTGCCTCTTGAACCTCTGGTCTACTCATATGATTATCTAGTTGACTAATATCAACATCACTATCAAATATAACTTCACCATCATATTCAATAACAGTAATACGTAATGCCTTACCAGCCAAATTCATTTTACTAATTTCTTCATAAGATAAATTATCTGACAACGCAGAAGCAGTAGTAACTAAGTCATCATATATTTGTTCATCATAAACTTCATTACTTGCATAGGAAGTGATTCCTATTGAAAACACCGCAACAATAATCGCAACAATCCATAAACTTTTACTAATCTTCTGTTTCATTACTCAACCATATACCCTACATTACGAACTGTCTTAATTAACTGTCCAGCATCTTTAAGCTTTTGTCGTAAGGTCTTTATGTGCATATCTACAGTTCGACTTTCACCTTGATAATCAGTTCCCCATACTTTATTCATAAGAACATCTCTAGTTAATACAATTCCAGCATTTAACACTAGTATTTTTAATAGCTCATATTCTTTAAATGTTAATTCAATATTGATATCTTCAACATAAACACGATGCTTTTCATCATCAATAACAATACTCTCGTAGCGCAAGAACTTTTCTGTATCAACTGGTGCCATTCTTCTAATCAATGCTTTTACTCTCGCTATTAACTCCATAACCCCAAATGGCTTAGTTAGATAGTCATCTGCACCATTATCTAAGCCACGAACCTTGTCCATTTCACTATCTTTTGCACTTACCATAATAACAGGGATACTCATAGTATCAGGATTACTCTTTAATTGTTTTAGGATTGTTAGCCCATCATCATCTGGAAGCATAATATCAAGAATAACCAATGTTGGCTTTTTCGAATTTACTGCAGTATAGAAATCTTTCGCACTTGAAAATGGAGCAACTTCAAATCCACCACTCTTTAACGCATACGTTTCTATTTCTGAAATATTTTGATCATCCTCAACGATATAAATCAATGACATGATATCACTCCTCCTCTATTATTATAAATCATAAGTTTAGTAATTGGAAATTTTCTTTGTAAGTAGATATATAATTATTAGACTTTAAAACAGTCATTATATAATATAAATCTACGTAATTATGTTACCTTTTTGTTGTAAAGTATATGTAATGGGAAATGTAAAATCTATGTAAATTATATATAAAATATTCATTTATCACTAAAAACTTGTAACATGTTCATCTAACTTTTTCATTGTTTTTTTACTATGTTGTGCTATAATCATAAAAATACGTTTAAGGAGGACATATATGGAAGAAAAGAAAATTGCTGCATTTTTTGATATCGATGGTACAATCTATCGTGAAGGTTTAATCACAGAATTATTTAAAAAATTTATAACTCATGAAATCATTAGTGAAAGCAAATGGTTTGATGATGTTCGTCCAGCATATATGAAATGGGATAGACGTCAGGGTGAATATGATGATTATTTACTTAAAATGACTGATATCTTCAAAGAAACAACAATTGGTATTAGTAAAGAACATGTAGAGCACATTGCTAGAAAAGTAATTGAACAAAAAGGTGATCGTGTATATATTTATACACGTGATCGTATTAAATACCATCAAAATCAAGGCCACATAGTGATTGCCATTAGTGGTTCACCTTTTGAATTAGTAAATGAAATGGCACTTAAATATCGCTTTGATGATTGGCGTGGTACAATTTATGAAACTGATAATTACGGTATATATACAGGTGGAATTGTTCCTATGTGGGATTCTAGAAGTAAAGAAAAAGCCATTCTAGAGCTAGCAGAAAAATATAATATTGATTTAGACAATAGCTATGCATATGGTGATACTACAGGTGATTTAACGATGTTTAAATATACTGGACATCCTACAGCAATTAATCCTACTAGAGAATTATTAGATAAAATCTCCTCAAATAATGACTTATTAGATAAAATGCAAATTATCGTCGAAAGAAAAGATGTAATTTATAATATAGACCCTAAGCATATGAATATAGTAAAATAGCCCAGATTATACTTCTGGGCTATTGCTTTACAAATAAAGTTCATTTGTCGTTATTTTGAAATTAACTATTCTTTACTTTTGTACTTTAGTTTAATTTTTCAATAAACACTTGTTTCAATACATCTACTGGAATATCTTGCTTTAGATAAATTTGCAACATTCCTTTAGGTGTTATTTTATAATTAGATAATTGCTCCTTATATTTAATTATTACTTTAGCTTCAATATTAATATGATTTTTAAAAGGAATGAATCTTACAAAAGACTCTCCAACATAATAACTTGGTAACCTCGCCCATAATATTTCCTCTGGTTTAGATACCATATTCTCATAGATAATATTCCGTAATATATTAAACATATCAATAATTTCCTTCGGATACTTATCTATGTATGCTTTTACTTGTTCATCCATTTTAATACCTCTACAGCTTCTAATTAATTATTATATTGAGAATACATCACAATATAAAGACATATACTATAGAATCATTTACTTCATAAATTGATTTTTCACTACTCTACCATATTCACTAGTTAGCGCTTTTAGAATTTCAAATATCATATTTCTACTTTCATTATCTAATTCAGTTATCCCCTTAACAAAGGCATTCATCTGCTTAAGTGATACATTATTGAAATCAGATAATTTGCTCATGCCAGTTTTAGTAATGACATCATATACTGTGTCTACAAACTTTTCACGTCGCTCATCATCTATTTCATTCAACCAATTCGATACTGTTTGACTTATAATAACAGATTCAGCTGATAACTTATCGATTGTGATAAAGTTAGTGCCTAAAACTTCCCATGTTAATGCATCATGTTGAAGTAATCCAACTTGATTACTCTTCACAACTACATGTTCCTCATGGTGTTCTAGTAATAAACCAATAATACTTGATTCAGGGATTATTGATATTATTTTAGATTTCATTTTTTGATATTTAGGACTTTCAATCATACCTTTTCTAAATCCAGGTCCATCATTACTATAGACATTAATAATACGATTCTTTATACGATCATCACACTCTACTGCTGCATATACAGCAAGATTGCCACCTTTTGAGTGGCCTCCTAAACGATACTTTCTAAAGCCAAATTTAACTGTCGTATTCAAATATTCCCTAGCTGCTATTTGAGATGGTACTGGCGCTTTATACGCCATATTGAAATCTTCTTTCCATCCCACTAAGCTATCATCTGTACCTCTATATGCGATGTATGTTGTACCGTCATCTAAAAGTATATGAACTGCTGCAAATTGCATCTCTTTCTCAGCATCAGTGTTACTATAGAACTTACCTAATTTCGCATTTTTAAAGCGTACTGTATTCTGCATATGCTTCAATACTAAATATGAGTCAGCTAATAAACTTTTATCTTGCGCCAATATTTCTGGTGTATTTTTCTCAAAGAACTTTCTTCCTAAAGTATATACAGATATATAGTCATTAGAATCAATATTAGGTACTAATTCATCTATACTAACATAACTTAACATTGACAAAACTAAACTATCAATTTCATTGAATGGAGATTCATTAAGAGATAAGTCACCTCTCCAATCTAAATAATCTAATATATTACCAATTAACATATTCAAACACCTTCTTATATCTATTACTCTATTAGTATACTAACAAATCATTAAGTAAATGTTAATTTATTAAAAGAAACATCAATTAAATTGATGCTTCTCCCACTATTATTTGTCAGTCTTTTTAGTTGTCTTTTTCGTTTCTGTGATTGTAGCTTTCTTTGTAGACTTCTTTTCAGTAGTCTTTTTAGTTTCCTTCTCTGCTACTTTCTTCTCTGCTACTTTCTTCTCTGCTACTTTCTTCTCTGCTACTTTCTTCTCAGCTGTTTTCTTTGTTGTCTTTTTAGGTTCTTTCTTTTCAGTTTTCTTAGTTTCAGTCTTCTTTGTAGTAGTTTTCTTAGCAGTAGGTTTCTTTTCTTCAACCTTAGCTTTTCTTTCTTCTAAAAGTTTCTTTAAAGCTTCGTTTTCACGTTTAGTTTGTTCTTCAACTAATGCACCAATACGATTGATTTCAGCCTCATTTGCATTATAGAAGTCCATAGCCCACTTAACATTAACTTCTTCCCACTCATGCTTCTTTTCATTTAGAGCTTTCTTATTAATTGAAACAATACGTTCTAATCCTTTTACATCAGCATATGCAGTCAATTGACGACCATCAGCCATAATAACAGCTAATCTAATACGATTTCCTTCTAATTCTTCAAAATATACATTGCGAATATTAGAATTCTTTTCACCCATTACAAAGAATAGCTTTAATACTTCAATAGCCTTATCATTGATATTATTTTCGACTAATAAAATCTTTTCAACTAATTGATTGATACTACGCACTACACGTAATGAATATTGCTTTTTATAATTTCCCTTTAAGTTTTGTTTCTTTACAAAACGATCAACATCCATACCTTCACTTGCTAATACATATAAAGCACGTCTTTCATCATCTTGGTATAAGAAAGGTCTTGTAACAAAATGGATATTTTGACATTTTGGACATCTCGCTTCAAATACACGTTTCATTATTACACGTTTTTTTACGTCTTCATTTCTAGTCGCATTTACAGCTTCTTCTGCAGTTTGCGTAATTACATTATTACATTTTGTACATTCAATAGTATACTTTTTCATTTGTATTACCTCACTTCGATAATAATTATACTAATATTCTATTAATATATCAATATTTTAACACAAATCACTACTTTATAAGCTTACATAAATGAAAAATATTAATAAATGATATTATTGTTTATCTTATTCATTGCATTATGATATAAATCGGTTTAAAATTAAACTATAGTTAAAATAATATGGAGAATATATATGAATTTTGAACAATTACAAATACTAACTACACTAACAGCAACTAAAAACTATCGTAAAACTGCTAAACAACTGCATCTAACATCCAAAGATATACATAAAGCTATCTCCACTCTTGAGAATGAATTGGGATATCCATTAGTTAATGAAAATAGTGATGGAATAATATCACTAACTATGTACGGTGAAGAAGTGGTAGATACTTCTGCTAGAATATTAAAGTTAAAACAAACGATGCTTTATATGCTAGAAGACTTAAAGAATGCTGATGGTAAATTAGACATAAAGATTGGTTCTACTTTACCAGCAAAACAATACAGTCTATACAACAACTATAAAACTCAACATCCTGGTTTAAATATTAACTATGTTTCTATTGATAATCCTAGTTTAGATATGGTAATAAACGATGAAATTGATATTTTAGAATGTGAGAAAAAAGTATTACCAAATGAGCTATCATTCACTGAAATACAAGAATTACCACTTCAAGTTTATATTTCATCTACTAATGACTTATTTACGAATAAATCCATTCGTTTAGATGATCTAAAGGATTATAAAATATATGTATCTAATAATGACTCAGTTGTTCTTCATCATTTCATAAATCAATTAGACAAAGATCACATCAAATATGAACTAATTGATGGTAATGACCGTTCAATATTCAAGGTATGTGAACGAGATACACTCTATATTCAAGAACCAATAATTACTTATCCATATGCTACTATAAAAACACTACCACTTAATGATGATAGATTTAATTATAGTTATGGATTAGTATATAAAAATGATGCTCCTAATGTAGTAAAAAACTTACTTGCATCACTAAATTTCAATGTAAAATAAAAGGTTGTCTAAGACAACCTATTTTTTATAAGCAACACACTCTACTTCACAAAGTACTCCTTTAGGAATTTCTAATACTGCAACACATGAACGTGCAGGTTTACCTGTGAAATACTTTGCATAGACTTCATTAAATGCAGCAAAATTCTTCATATCTGATAAGAAACATGTAGTCTTTACAACATTCTCAAATGTCATACCAGCTTCATTTAAAACAGCTTCCAAGTTCTTCATAACTTGTTCTGCTTGCTCAGTAATTGTAGTACCATCTACATTACCAGTTTCTGGATTAACAGGAATTTGACCTGATGTATAAAGAATATCTCCTACCATAATTGCTTGTGAATAAGGACCAATAGCTGCTGGTGCCTTGCTTGTTGAAATGATGTTCATAGTAACTCCTCCAATTCTATATAGAATTTTGTCACTATTTTGCTAATTCGTCAATATCCTTTTCAAAGTAAAAGATATTGTAGTTATTAAAAATGGCTTTTCTAATTAATTTATCTAGTTCTAATAAATCATCAAAGAATTTATCTATATCTTCTCCTACATATTCAGCTAACACCTCATTACTTCTAACATGTTTCTTAAAATGTTTTGAATCTATTGTAAATAAAATACTTCTTTTAGATACAAATGAACTCATAAAAGTTTGAAAAGATTTATCTGTATATGCTGAAGCACTAAATAAATCAGCTAACAATTTTGGAAAATCAAAGATCATACAATTACTATCTACAATTGATATTCCAAATTGCTCTCCTATAAACATGTCACAATCAAAGAACACATTTAAATCACGATAATCACTCGGATCAACTGAATAAGCTTTTATTAATTTCTGACAAGTTTCATTCAATTCATTAAGATTTTTCTCCCATTCATTCTTTTTGTAATTTAATAATAAAATATCATGTTTCTTCATAAATATTCTCCTATAGCTTATTTATAATACATTATTCTTAACTTATAATATATATTATACAACACTTATTTAAAAAAATCATCGTTACAACATATATTTTTATAATTTATATTTAATATCGTAACTAAACAATGTTTATAGTCTTAAAACATCTTAATCTTCATATAATACATTAGGTGATTAAATGTTTACAACATTTATTATGTTATTGACATCATTTTTCCCTTTATTAGGATATTTAAAATCACAAAGCTTTCCAACTCCTCTAAATGATGAAGAAGAAAAGGAAATGCTTGAAAGACTATCTAAAGGAGACAAGGAAGCTAGAAGAATTCTAATCGAGCATAATCTTAGATTAATTGCACATATTGTTAAGAAATATGAGAATAATCATTATACTAGTGATGATTTAATTAGTATAGGTACAATTGGCTTAATTAAAGCTGTTGATACGTATGATAACACCAAACAAAATAAACTTACAACTTATGCTGCACGCTGTATTGAGAACGAGATATTAATGCATTTAAGATCAAATAAAAAGACCTTAAATGATATTTCGCTTCAAGATCCAATTGGCTATGATAAAGATGGTAATGAGATTAGTTTAGTAGATGTAATTGATGCTGAAACTACAGTTGATGTTACTGATATGCTGTATAAAAAAGAACAGTATCAGAAACTATATGAGTATATAGACACACTGGAAGATAAGGAAAAGGAAATAATTATTATGCGATATGGTTTAAATAATCAACAACCTCTTACTCAAAGACAAATCGCTAAAGAAAAGAATATATCGCGTAGTTATGTATCTAAGTTAGAGAAAAGAGCATTCGTTAAATTATTAAAGCTATTTAATACAAAATAAAAGGAGGATAGATTATCCTCCTCTTTCTTTACAAATAGCAACAGTAGTTAGGGACTTACTGAATAAAATGTATGGTTGCTTAGGGAACAAATTAACAAATTTACGCTTTTGCTATTTGTAATTGCCCAAAGGATGGCATTTATTATGGAGATATAGAAACTACATTTAGATAGCTTCTGTTATTGGAGTGTATGAACCTCCATCATCTTTTGGTTGACTACATAATAACATAGTATAATTTATCCAACAACTAATATGCCCATTAGTTTTTTTGTCTTATTCTAGACACCAATTTTAAGATATAATACATCACAAAACTTTCAATTGGAAGTCCTACAATGTTCTTAATTAAACGTGTTGAAGCATATGCAATCCATGCCTTACCATACAAGATATTTAACCATAATGGTGTTAATAGTATATTAATGACTATATTAACGATAGCTTTCGCAAAGAAACATCTTGTTAAGGATACCTTCTTTTTATAAAGCACTAGACCATAAATGAAACCACCCAAGAATTCATTTAATGTAAACCCTAGGAAAAACTCTCCAGTAGGATTAAATAGAAACTTTAAAATATCACAAATAGCTCCTGCTATTCCACAAACAAATGGACCACATAAGAACCCTAATGCAGAAACACTTAAAAAATTAAATGAAAATATTAATACTTGAGGTATCACAATAATCTGAAACATCCCTAGTACTACATTTAATGCCGATAATAATCCAGCCGTTACTATCGACTTCGTTTTGCGCAATTCTAATAAACTATCCTTCCACATAATAAATCCTCCATTCTATAATTAAAACTAATCATAAAAAGGAGGTTAAGCGACTATTTATGATCAGCGGGAATCGACTATGACACCGCAAAGGCAACGCTTTTTCGTCCAGTAACAATTCCCTGTTTACTTGGCACTTTACGCATCATAATCTAAATCTGAATACATCTTTATTATACTTCAATATAAATTTAACGCAAGATACAAAAAATAGCAGATTAACTGCTATTGGAATATAAAAATACTATTTGGTAAGCAACTAATAGTAACTATTGAATCCTTACCTACCCATCCAAATCCTTCACAAGTATGATCTGGACATTCTACATCAAATACATGGTATCTTTCATCACGTACTTCTAAATATAATTTACCATAATCCCCTGTAAATTCGTATATACCATCTACTGATATATCAATTTGCGCAATAATATCATCACGATGTTGTACATTTATATAAACTATTTCGCTACGTTCTTTCATCATCTTATAATAACGATAGCCATATAATCCCCCAGAAACTAGTAAAAGTACTAGAAATAGAATCCCTACGATTTTAATTTCCTTTTTACTCATATAATTCTCCTTCCATGCTTTACTATTCTAACACAGAACTAAAAAAAATAAAACAAAAACCCATTGCTGGGTTTTATGCTTCATTTCTAATTCTTAATAAATGGTCAATAACTTCTACTAAATGACCAATTTCTGGTTTAGATAATTGTTCATCAGCGCCTAAACTCTTACCTTTAATATATGTTTCTTCATTAATTAAAGAAGAGAAAATAACTACTGGAATATTTCTTAGTTTAGTATCATCTTTAATTAACTTAGTTAAGCGATGCCCATCCATCTTAGGCATTTCGATATCTGTGATAACTAAAGACACCTTATTTCTTAAGTCAGGATCTTCACGTAAACTACTTAAATAATCCCAAGCTTCTTGTCCATTATCAAATTGATTAATATTTCTATATCCTGCTTTATGTAAGCATTCAACAATCATCTTAGCTAATAATACAGAGTCTTCTGCAATAACGATAGGCTCATTGCTAATTTGTCTTTCACCTAATTCATCAATTTCACTTTCTTTAATTGAAGTTTCAGGAGAAATTTCAGCAACAATCTTTTCAAAGTCTAAGATAGTAATTAAACGATCTTCAAATTCTGCTAGACCAGTTGCTACACCATCAGATCCTCCATAAATAATCTTATCTGGTTTTTGAATTGCAGTCCAACTAATACGTGCAATACCAACTACACGTTGTACACGGAATGCTACGTCCATTTTATTGAAATTTGTGATGATAAATAATGAACGATCATCTTCAGGAATTTCTAAGCCTAAATATTTAGGTAAATCAATAACTGTAATAACATTACCACGTGGTTTGAATACACCTTCAACACATGGATGTGCATGTTGCATAGGTTTAACATCTGATGGAATCATGATTTCAGTAACCTTAGCTACATTAATACCAAATACTTCACCGGCAATAGTAAATTCCATAACTTCTAATTCATTAGTTCCGGATTCAAGTAATATACCTGTTTTATTCTCTTCCATAATAAACACCTCTATCATTATTTAGTTATCTCTATTATATACGATAATTTTTATATATTCAATTAAAACGCCTTAGGATAATAATAAATTTAATTATTATTAGTCCATTTTGAATTATTTACTGCGATATGGCACTTGTGCTGATGGTACAGCCTTTGACGCAGGGTCTAAATGTGTAGCTTGGTCATCAAAGAAAATGTTAGCACCAAATGCTTGTAGGAATTCCTTCTTACGCATTCCACCAAGGAAGAACGCTTCATCAACACGTACATTCCAAGCTCTTAAAGTACGAATAACACGTTCATGTGCAGGCGCACTGCGAGCTGTTACGATAGCTGTACGAATCGGACAATCATCTAAATCAAATCGTTGTTGAATACCCGCAATAGTCTTTAATAAATTCGCAAATGGTCCCTCTGGTAATTCCTTGTTGGCATTAGCTACTTCATTATCAACAAATGCTTGCATACCTTGTGATTTAAAAATCATTTCTGATTCATCTGAGAATAAAACCGCATCACCATCAAATGCAATTCTAATTTGGTCAATATTATCAGTATCATATTCAACATTAGAATCAGTATATATTAATCCTGCAGCAAAATTCGAATCAATTGCCTTTTGTACGTCATCCTCATAAGCACTTAAAAATAAATCAATATTAAATGCTGAAAGATAATCACTTAAATGTCTTCCACTAGTAAGCACACCTCTAGTAATATCTAATCCATAATGTTTAATTGAATTAAACACACGTAATGAAGCATCTGCACTATTTCTACTCATAACAATTACTTCAACTAAATCTTTGGTTTCTTCATAATTATTAAGCTTCAATAAAGCCTTAACTAACGCAAACCCACTTCCTGGTTTTAAAACATCATTTTCGTGCTCAATCTGATACTTACTGTACGATTTATAACCTTCCCTCTCGAATAATTCATTTTCATAGCTTAAATCAAATAATGCTCGAGAAGAAATACCTATTACTAATTTTTTGTCTAATCTAACTGCCATAAAACCACTCTTTCTTTTACCTTTATATTATACCATTTTTATGAAAACATGCTATAATGAATTGTAGAAATGAAAGAGAGATTATTAAGTATGGAAAAGCTAAAGCAGTATATTAATGAGAAAGGTATTATTATTAATGCTTCATTACTAAAAGTAGACAGTTTTATGAATCATCAAATTGATCCTGTTTTAATGGATGAAATTGGTAAAGAATTTGCAGAACACTTTAAAAATCACAATATCACAAAAATTGTTACAATTGAATCAAGTGGTATAGCTCCTGCTGTATTTGCGGGATTACATCTTAATGTACCGGTTGTATTCGCTAGAAAAGGAACTAGTATCATTTTAAATAATGATATTGCTCAAAGTGCAGTTTATTCCTATACTAAAGAACATAAATATACAGTAACTATCGCAAAAGAATATTTAAATGAAAATGATAATATTTTATTTATCGATGATTTCCTAGCTAACGGCCAATCATTACTAGCAATTCATAAAATTGTCACTGATTGTAACGCTAAGATTGCTGGTGCTGGTATTGTTATTGAGAAATCATTCCAAGCTGGTGTAGCACATGCTGAAGAATTAGGTATTGAAGTATATTCATTAGCTAAGATTAAAAAGCTATATGCCAATAAAATTGAATTTGAATAATATTTATTAATCTGAGGACTGCAATATCCTCAGATTTTATTTTTTGAATAAAAATGATTTAATATCTTCATAAATTATGGTAAAGTACGAGCAGCAATATATTAGTATTTGGGAGGTCAACATATGAAGAAAATATATGAAGGCAAAACTAAAGATGTCTACAGTTTAGATAATGGCAATGTAATGTTGAAATTTAAAGATGATTGCACAGGTAAAGATGGTATATTTGATCCAGGTGAAAATACCGTTGGTCTAACAATTGAAGGTATTGGTAAAGCTAACCTTGAGACTTCCATTTATTATTTTAAACTATTAAAAGAAGCAGGTATCAAAACACACTATGTAAATGCAGATATTGAGAATGCAACAATGGAGGTACTTCCAGCTACAGTTTTTGGTCATGGATTAGAAGTTATATGTCGCTTAGTAGCATCTGGTAATATGCGTGTATATAGAGGTGACAAAATTATTGAACCTGTAGAATTAACTAAATTAATTCTTAATAGATAATAACTAAAAAAGAGAAATCAGCCGATTTCTCTTTTATCTTTATTCAACCACTATATTGAATCGTTTAGTTTTTGTTTTCGCTACAGTTCTATCATTACCAGTAAGAACATCTTCTCCATCTACTGTATAATGATACTTAACTTCTAGTACTGCAGTACCTTTAGATAGCGCCTTAAATCTACATGTATCTCCAACTGATGATTCAATACTAATATGACTAGCTCCACTGACAACACTCCAATCATAAGTATTATATGCAGAACCAAATTGTGTCCAAGTATACGTAACCCCAGCTGTCTCTCCTACCCTTAAATTCATCGTAACTGAAGCATTAGAATCATCCTTTTGCATAGTCGTTACTGCCCCAGGTGTTGCACTAGAACCATCTCTCCGTTCACCAGTATCATACAATTGGAAGGCCTCTTCATCAAATGTCATCCAATAGCTCTTACCTTCATCCACACGACGTATTGTCAAGTGATATTCACCATCAATCCATTTTGTACCACTCAGAGCCCAATCTGGATATCCTGGTTTCACTAAGCCCCATGCTTCACGATTTTTAGAACCACTGAAAGTATCTATTAAATTAAACCCATACTTTTTAAGTAATTCCACATATTCATACATAATCTCTGGATCTGTTCTATATGTAATAAATAATTCACCAACAGATTTCTTAACATAATGACTTCCCGCCCATGTATATAAATCTGGGATAGCATTGTCAGGAATACTAGCAGCAGTTACTTTCTTTGTTGTAACTGGCTTTTTAGTTGTTGTTGTAGCTTTCGTAGTAGTCGTGGCTTTAGTTGTCGTTGTTGTACTCTTAGTTGTAGTAACTTTCGTAGTGGTTGTATCTACTGTAGTTTGTATAGTAGTAATTTGCTCTTCATTCTCTACCTTTTCACCTTCATCATTAGATGTGTTATCAGTAGATTCTTGAACAACACTATCATCATTATTTTCTACATCATTATCCCCACTATCACTACATCCTAAAAAACACATTAAAACTAGCATTATAGAAAGTACTAAACATAACTTACGCTTAATAGTAAATACTCCCTTACTTTTTAATATTATAGCACTTCACTTTTCAACATTCAAATTAACTAAAAAAGAATATGAAATAATCATATTCTTTTTAACTAATTATAACCCTAAAACGATTCCTAAAATGGCAGAAACTAATAAGAAAACAGCAGGATGAGCATTGTATTTTTTTATTGCTGCATATAATGCAATGGCAATCATAATATTTAGAAAATTAAAGATATCTAAAATATTACCTGTTGTATTATATACATCAACACTTAGTAAAGACATTTCAACAACTGATAATAGTGAGGAAGCAATTAATGCCACTGAGGCAGCGCGTAACCCATAGAATACAGCTTGTACATATTTATTATCTTTATATTTCTTTAAAAATGAAGAAACAACCATAATTACCATTACACTAGGAGTAATTAAGCCTATCGTTGCAACTACCGAGCCTAAAGCACCACCTGTTTCAAAACCAACATATGTAGCCATATTAACACCAATTGGTCCTGGTGTAGATTCACTAATCGCAATCATGTTAGCTAATTGAGCTTGAGTAAACCAGCCTGTCTTTTCCCCCATTGCTGATAAGAAAGGTAAGGTAGCTAATCCACCTCCAACAGCAAATAAACCAGTTTTAAAGAATTCGAAAAATAAACGTAAATACAACATTAGTTTATTCCTCCCTTCACTTTAATAACTACACCAGCTATACCAGAACAAACAACAAATACAATTGGTGAAAGATTAGTAAAAACACTTAATCCAAGTACACATAAGAAAATACCTATCGTATATCGATCTACAATAGACTTCTTAAACAGTTTAGAAACCGCATTAAATATCAAAACACAAACACATACACGTAATCCAGCAAAAGCATGATTTACTACCTCTAACTCTGCAAAGTTAGATAAGAATGCTGCAATGACAGTGATAATCACAACACTAGGAAATACTACACCAAGTGTCGCTACTATACCACCTAATGTACCTAATTGTTTTATTCCAACAAAAGTAGCAACATTAACAGCAATAACACCAGGCGTGCATTGTCCAATTGCAAAATAATCTGTTAAGTCTTCTTCTGCAATCCATTTTTTATTTTCTACTAACTCTCTCTCTAACATAGGTAACATCGCATATCCTCCACCAAATGTTAGACCTCCTATTCTAGCGAAAGTTAAAAACAAATCTAAGTAACTATTCATATAATACCTCTCAATCTCGTATATTATACACTAACTATTTATAAAATCATTTATTTTTTTGTAAAATTATTATAAAATATAATAGTATGTATTTAAGGAGTGATTTAGTATGCCTATAAGTAAATTAATTCTCCCTAAAGATTATTCTTCTGAACTATCTTTAATTGATACTCAAGTAGCTATTAAGCTAATTAAGGATACATTTGAAAATCGTTTGGCTGAGAATTTAAAATTAATAAGAGTTTCTGCACCTCTATTTGTTTCGCAAAATAGTGGTTTAAATGATAACTTAAATGGAGTTGAACGTCCAGTTCATTTTGATATCAAAGAAGTTAATGATGAATTTGAAATTGTTCATAGTCTAGCTAAATGGAAACGTATGGCATTAAAGAAATATGATTTCAACTTTGGTGAAGGTTTATATACTGATATGAATGCCATTCGTAGAGATGAAGATTTAGATAACTTACATTCTATTTACGTAGACCAATGGGATTGGGAAAAAATTATTTTAGATGAAGAACGTAATGTTGAAACATTGAAGAATACTGTTCGTTCAATTATGAAAACAGTAAAGGAAACAGAAAACCTTTTAGTTCAACAATTCCCTTCAATTACACCATTCATCGAGGAAAACATCAAATTTATTACTACTCAAGAATTAGAAAATAAATATCCTAGTCTTACACCTAAGCAAAGAGAAAATGCTATTTGTAAAGAATACGAAAGTGTCTTTATCATGCAAATTGGTGATGTACTAGAAAGTGGAAATAAACATGATGGAAGAGCTCCAGACTATGATGATTGGTCATTAAATGGTGATATTCTAATTTATGATCATGTATTGGACCAAGCAATGGAAATCTCAAGCATGGGTATTAGAGTTAATAAGAATGTTCTTTTAGAGCAATTAGAAAAAGCAAATTGTATGGATCGTACATCATTACCATTCCATTCTATGTTACTAAGTAATCAATTACCACTAACAATGGGTGGAGGTATTGGACAATCTCGTTTATGCATGCTGCTTCTTCATAAAGCACATATTGGTGAAGTACAAGCTAGTGCATGGAGCAAAGAAATGTTTGATATTTGCAAAGCAAACAATATTCATTTATTATAAAAGGCTTAATAGCCTTTTATTTTTGTGTTAAATACTCAAAATCAACAAATAATTCTTGATTAACAACATCAAATTCGTTATAATATACAAGTACCTCCCCGAGTGGCGAAATGGCAGACGCAAACGACTCAAAATCGTTCGGTAGTGATACCATGTCGGTTCAAGTCCGACCTTGGGGACCATTTTATAAAGAAAACACCGATTAATTCGGTGTTTTTTATTTATACTCATTAATCCATTCTAATAACTCATCAACAACTTGTAGTTGTAAATAATTTACGCTCAATCCATCTTCAATATTCCAAGCATTTGCAAGTACTGTTTCTATATAAAATACTTTCACAACATCTTTAAATTCATAATTAAATAACTTACTAATTTCAATTACGACTTCTTTTACGTGTTCAATAGACTTAACATTATTCCCAAGATCTAATTCATTCAAGATAAAACGCCCTAATTCAAGAATTGGAGGTCCTGTGACACCTTTAGGATCAATAATTACATAGTCGCCTTTATCATTAAGCAAGATATTATCATGATGTAAGTCGCCATGAAGTACCATATGATTCTTATACTTTTCAAACATCATATTACAAATGCTATTTGCTTCTATTAATTTTAATTCAAACTCCTTATTTATTTCAGTAATATTTTTTAAAACATCTTTGAACCAATCTTGATAAGTTGGGCAATCAAATTGAGTATCTGTTGATTTATGAAGATAACATAGCAAATGATAATACACATTAAGACGCTTATCTAATGGCATTTCACTTCTTAATGTAGTGCCTGGAATAATTTTTTCTAATAGTAATGCATTTATCTCTTTATCATATCCATATACTTTACATACACATGTATCTTTGAAGCAATTAAGATAACTAAACTCAGTTTCTAAATTATTATTTAAATCAATTTTTAAAATACAATTACCATAAATATTTGAATACACAGAATAAACCAATTTACTCTCACTACAATTAATGCATTTCAAATTAGATAATTCCCATTTATTAATAGCTTTATTCAACATAATTAATCACTTAAATATTTTAATAGTAAATACATTTTATAATCATCTATTGCAAACATTCTATCTGATGTTGCATTACCAAATTGTTTAACTAACTCAGCAATAGATATATTCTTAGCCTTATTAATTGCATCTACATCATAATTTATAACCTTTCTAATTAAATCCTCAGGTTCTTCATTTTCTAAATTACCAATGCACCATGATTTCTTCATATGTGTGAAGTTATAATAAACGTCAAGATTATTTGAGATATTTAATACTAAATCATTACCATAATCAAAATCTACTATAGATTCATCATTCTTCAGCATTTCCACTAATTCAGATTCCGAATAATACTCATCAATATCAAGCATATATGGTCTTAATTCATTTGGAATATTCATCTTATTTAATCTTATATCATATAGCTTGTAGTTTTCGCCGTCACAACTTCCAGGATGAACAAAGAACTTAAACTCTTCTCCAAATTCTCTACATCTTTCAGAAAGCTTTAATTTTTCAGAAAGCTTCAAAACATCAATAATTTCATTTTTGTTTTCTTCATTAATAAAACATTGCCATCTAGGAGCAATCCCATTTTCAATTAATATCTCACTTGCTTCTAATAATTCATTAAAAGCCCCTTTTCTACCAATATATTTATCAGATAATTGTTCTAGTCCAAAAAATGTGAGTTGCACAATCTTTGTTCCAACTTCTTTTAAAAATTCAACATATTCAGGATCTCTAACTAAACGGTAAAAGGAAGCCAATTCAAAGCGCATAGGGGTAGATTCAACAGAAAGTTTTTTGTCTTTAATCCATCTTTCTCTATAATTCTCTATAAAATCTGGCTCTCTTAACCAGCTATAATATGCGATATGCTTAAAATATGGTTTGAAATAATTAATTATCCATTCATCAATATCATCTTTCATTTTGGTGTTTGGCATATGCCCCAACCAACAATGCTTACAGCGATTAGGACATCCACACATATCTACAACTAAAGACAATCTAATATCCTCTATCATAAAACCACCTCAATAAACAAATTATATCACAAGGATATTATTATAAATCAACAAATTATTATAGAATATGAACAAATTTCAGTTATAATAAACGTATAAGAAAGTAATGAGGTATTAAAATGAATATAAAAATAATTACTCAAGGTCCTATTTCTACTAACACATATTTAGTAATGAATAATGATGAATGTTTAATTATCGACCCAGAACTAACAGCTGGTAGCATTATTAACATCATCTCAGAATTTAAGTTAACTCCTAAAGCAATCTTACTTACTCATGGACATTTTGACCATATTGGTGCGGTTATCAAGTTGCGAGAACACTATAGTATTCCAGTCTACGCATCAGAAGTTGAAATACCTCTACTATTAGATTCTTCTTTAAACCTTTCACAAATGGTAAATGGACATTATTCAATTGAAGTAAACAAGACTATTGAAGATGATGAATTATTAAACTTAATTGGATTAGATATTCGTTGTATACTAACGCCCGGTCACACTTCTGGTTCAATGTGCTATTTAATCGAAGATTGCCTATTCTCTGGTGACACACTATTTGAAGAAAGCTATGGTAGATATGATTTCCCTACAGGAAGCTTAAGTGATTTAAGAAAATCTATTAAAAAGCTATTACAATTAGATGAGAAAATCAAGGTCTATCCAGGACATGGTAACGTAACATCTATCGAGCATGAAAGAAAATATAATCCATTACGATAAGCTACCCAAAGGTAGCTTTTATTATATAAAAAAGAAGTGATTTCTCACTTCAAATATTTACTATATGCATCGACTAACTTCTCAAGTGTATAGGATGCGTTGGCTGGCGAAGGACTAGGGAGCTTTATAATTTCTACATTTAAATCTGAAAAATACTTCATACATAAAGTATAAGATAAAGTTCCAGTACATAGTATTTTAGTAATTGTAGGATATTTTAACACTATTCCAGCAATATCATTAGGAACAGGATTAACAATTTTTAAGTCACTACTACCTTCTCTATCAGCTTCTTTGATCACATCCCATAATGCAATATGATGTTTTTCTAATAATTGTTTCTTAGCTGCATAATCATCGATGTTTTCATTATAAATAACAGATAATATCTTCCAAAATCGATTTTGTGGATGACCATAGTATTCTGCTTTAGCTAATGATTTAACACTAGGCAAGGAGCCTAATATTAAGCACTTAGGACTATCATATACTATAGGTTCAAATCCACTAGTCAACTTGTTCACCTTCTAAATCATAAGTATATGCTTTATTGATCTTCACATTGACAAAACTACCAACTGTTAGATTATCATTACTTCTAAAGTATACGTAACCATCAATATCATCTGGTGCATTATATATACTTCTTCCTTTATACTTATTACTTAATGCTTCTTTACCTTCTACTACAACTTCAAGTGTTTTACCAATTAACTCAGCTGATTTTTCACTTGAAATAACCATTTGTTGTTGCATAAGACGATCGTATCGTGCTTGTCTAACCTTTTTTGCAACCTCCGGCTTTAATTCTGCACCTTTAGTGCCTTCTTCTTTACTATAAGGGAATGCTCCTAATCTATCAAATCTTACCTTAGCAGCAAATCTGATAGTATCATTAAACTCAGCCTTGCGTTCGGTAGGAAAACCAGCGATAAATGTTGTTCTAAAGATAGCATGTGGAATCTTTTCTCTAATATAATTAATAATCTCTAATGCTTCTTCGCTAGTATTACGACGATTCATTAATTTTAAGATTCGATCATTGCCACTTTGTAATGGAATATCAAAGTATGGAATAACATGCTTAGATTCAGCAATTGTATCGACTAATTCATGTGTAATAGCTTCTGGATACATATAAAGTATACGAATCCATTTAAAATTCATCTTATCTAATTCTTTTAATAAATCTGCTAATGCATATTTACGATACAAATCAATTCCATATCTAGTCGTATCTTGCGCAATTAATACTAATTCCTTAGAACCACGTTCTTCTAGCATTTTTGCTTCTTTTAAGATTTCTTCCATTGTCTTAGAAATAAATCTACCTCTAATAAGTGGAATTGCACAGAAGCTACAGAAATTACCACAGCCTTCAGCTATTTTTAAATATGCTGTGTGTTTAGCTGTTGAAACTAAACGTTCAGCATCATTCCAATTTGGAATACTACCATCAGGTAGGTCTTCATTCAAATATTCTTCTATATGATCATATTCATCAATACTAATTACACGATCAACCTCAGGTAATGATTCTTCTAACTCTGCTTTATATCTTTGTGCCATACACCCTAACATATAAAGTTTCTTACAATTGCCTTGTTTATATTCACTCATTTCTAAAACTGTATTAATTGCTTCTTCCTTCGCAGGTGCAATAAATCCACATGTATTTACGAAAATGGCATCTGCTTCTTTAGGATCGACAACAATTTGATGTCCACCTTTCTTAAGCATCCCCATAATTTTTTCACTATCCATTAAGTTTTTACTACATCCAAGTGATACCATTCCAACTTTCATATAATTACCACCTTTCTTATATAAAACGCATAAAGCATTTCTATTATATTAGAAACAACCATAAAACACAAATCTTTTGATAATTTAATACTGTTAATTCCAAGAAATATTTATACTTTACTCTTTTATGAAATCTTCCATTATACGAATTGCACTGACGATATAATCAGTACAATTAGTAGCTTTTGATTCATTACTCATTAATCTTGCTTTTAACTCACTGCAAATAATAGTTCCTTCATTTTCTTTGAACGTATCCAAGAACGCTTTAGTCTTTTCATACGTATTCATTTTAGAAGAGCCATGCCCTTTTAAGCCATCACTATAATATGCACTAATAACCATAATACAGCCAGTTAATGCGCCACATATCGTTTCTACAGCGCAGCCCTTACCTAATCCTTCTGATATTCTAAAAGCTGTATCCTCATCTATATTCATCTTATCATGAAATGCTACTGCTACACTTTGTGCACAATTGCATCCCTGCATTCTATGTAAATTCTTAGCCTTTTCAATTCTTTCTAGCATATACTCACTCCTCGTACTATATTTATATAGTATCATAGATAATTTATAAAGTAATTAAATTTAAATGGAATTTATAATTATTTACGTTATAATAAACATGAGGTGAGTTTTATGGAAATTCGTAAATTATCAGATACTGATTATGCAGTAATATACGCTTTATGTACAAGGAATAATTATTTATCAGAATTATTCACTTCTTATGATATCTTTTCTTCATTTATTGAGTTAAATCCTTCTACATGCTTTGTAGCAATTGAAAATAATACAATTATTGGAATACTAATTGCTAGCTATGATGGTTTAAAATGCACAATCTATCATATTCTAATTGATAATGAATTCCGTCGCTTAGGATATGGCTCTAAACTTCTACATGCCTTAGACAATGCTTGTAAGGAGAAGAATTGTAAGAATATTACTTTATCTACATATTCTACTAATGAAGTCTTCCGTAAATTTATGAAATATAACTCATATTTTTCTAGAGAAGATTTAATTAATTATTCAAGAACTATTTTGTAAGGAGAATAACTAATGACTCGTAACGATTTAAATACATATCTACATATTACGTTAGGTGCTGCTTTATGTGCTTTAGGTATAAATCTATTCATTGTTCCAGTTAATTTATACAATGGTGGAGCAATTGGGATAGCTCAGATTATCCGTACTTTATTGAATTTAAATGTAAGTTTTGATATTGCCGGGATTATAAACTTGATGATTAATATTCCTTTATTTATCTTAGCTTATAAAGGTGTAAGTAGAAAATTCTTTGTTCGAACAGTTTACTCGCTTTTAGTACAAACCATACTATTTTCATTTATAGTACTTGATGCACCTATTATTGAAGATAGATTAGCAGCCTGTCTTATTGGTGGCATAATTACAGCACACGGTGTAGGAATGACACTAAGACATGGAAGTTCATGTGGTGGTATTGATATCCTTGGTGTATATTATACATCTAAAAAGCCTGATGCAAGTGTAGGACAACTAAGTGGTATCATCAATGGTATTATCTATGCAATATGCGCTGTATTATTTGATTTACCTACAGCTATCTATTCTATTATCTATGCCTGTATCTTTTCACTAGTTGTAGATAAAGCGCATCATCAAAACATTAATGTATCAGTAATGATTTTTTCTAAAGTTGATTATCTACAAGATTTAATTATGTTTGATTTAAAACGTGGCGTTACTTGTTGGAAAGGAATAGGTGGATATACTGATTCGTCAACTAATATACTATACACAGTTATTTCTAAATACGAAATAAACCAATTAAAGAAATGTATTTTAGAAGTTGATCCAAAAGCATTCATTATCGTAACTGAAGGCTTAAATGTAACAGGAAACTTAGAAAAACGATTATAAAAAAACATATCGCTGATATGTTTTTATTTATCTCTTATTTCGTTTTTAGGAATCAAATTATAATCATACAATACTTCTGAATGGTTATCTAATATTAATTCCTTTCTTATCATCTGATTGCTACTCATATCTATCACATTTCGATATACTTGAGAAATACGATAGTATTTACCATTTTCTTTTCGATAATGATGATTTTCCTCTACTAATTCATATTTTGTATCAATAGGAAATTCACTCCTTAATTCTCCAAATAACTTTCCTTCATCAATCCAAACAAGTAATTGAACATCTTGATTTGTGGTATTTTTAAAACGATAATCTATATTCTTATAACTTATAGATGTTCCAGTACCAAAAGGCACTGTTCTTTTCTCATCAGGAAATAACGCATCAGAATGATGATGTAACTCACAAACAGTTAAGGGACTATGTAATACCAATAAGTGAATCATATTAGCCATCTGACAAAGTCCACCACCTATACCAGAAGATAATTTTGATTTAGATATCACTAA
Organism: Erysipelotrichales bacterium; assembly: GCA_017532345.1. GTDB lineage: Bacteria > Bacillota_I > Bacilli_A > Erysipelotrichales > Erysipelotrichaceae > SIG230. The sequence goes on along the minus strand of JAFXJJ010000019.1, from coordinate 567 downwards.
GCCCTCTAAGAAGCCTCTTTTCTTGGTAGGGTTACCCAGTATCCTCCAAAACGAAAAAACCTCCCCTGAACGAATTATGATGCCGTTAAACTTGTCACAAGCTAATTTTATATTTACTAATTTATTCTCTTGTAGCTTAATATCAACTCCATGCAGTTTGCGAACTATAACAGAGCTATGACTTTTAATAACATTATTTAAATTACGATTGCTTCTTGAGGAGGCAAACTTTTGTTTACAAAATAAATCATTAATATCCCTAATCATAGCTTCTTTAAACTGAGAAATTTTAAAGCATAGAGGACTAATCTCACAAAACAGTTTTCTTCCCATATAATACACCTTCACTCTATAGATATATAAAATTGTATCATATTTAAGCTCCTTAAAACTATAAATACAATAAGTTACTTTATTAATCTAATAAGTTACAAAAAAACATCTGTTACCAGATGTCATTTTTAAATGGTGGCCCCAGGCGGAATCGAACCGCCGACACAGGGATTTTCAATCCCTTGCTCTACCGACTGAGCTACAGGGCCATTACTTGGTTGCGGGGGCAAGATT
>JAFXJJ010000018.1 GCA_017532345.1 Erysipelotrichales bacterium | reverse complement strand
TAATGCTTTAGGTGCATCATTAAATAATAGATGTGCTTCATCAAAGAAGAATACCATTCTAGGTTTATCTAAATCACCTACTTCAGGTAATTTCTCAAATAGTTCACTTAACATCCATAATAAGAATGTTGCATATAATAATGGACTTTGAATTAAACGTTTACTATTTAATACATTAATATATCCAGCTCCTGTATAATCTGTATTAATCCAATCAAAGATATCTAGTGCAGGTTCTCCAAAGAAAATATCTCCACCTTCATCCTCTAAACGAAGTAATGAACGTTGAATAGCTCCAATACTTTGAGTAGAAATGTTACCGTATTCTGTGGTAAATTCTTTACGATTATCTCCTACATATTGAAGCATACTTCGTAAATCTTTTAAATCAATTAATAATAAACCATTATCATCAGCAATTCTAAATACAATATCTAACACACCACTTTGAACATCCGTTAGCTCTAATAATCGACTTAATAATACTGGTCCCATATCCGATATAGTTACTCGAATAGGATGTCCTTGTTCACCAAATATATCCCAGAAACGTGTAGGGAATGAACGATAGCTCCAATCGTTAATTCCAAAACGTTTAATGCGCTTCTGCATGCCTTCATTATCTTCACCAGCTTGGCACATACCAGATAAATCACCCTTAATATCTGACAAGAATACTGGTACACCCATAGCAGAGAAAGATTCAGCCATAACCTTTAATGTTATTGTCTTACCTGTACCACTAGCTCCTGCAATTAATCCATGACGGTTAGCCATTGATGGCTCAATATAAATATTTTTATCACTTTGTGCTATCCAAATTTTATTATTCTCTATCATAATACTCCTCCATCACTTACTGCATTTATTATACTCTAAAACTATTTTTAGAAAAAGCCTTTACTTGAAATCGCAAGTAATTTATATGACTAAACACCATACAAAAAGATTCTTAACATTGTAAGAATCTTTTTAAACATCTTAATTTACTGTAAATTTAGCTAATAAGCTATTTAAGTCTTCTGCTTGAGCACTCATTTCTTCACTAGCTGAAGCACATACTTGAGCTGTATCGCCTGTTGAATGAGCAATCGCACTAATTTCCTTCATACCTTGCCCAAGTACACCCATAGCACGTTTTTGACTATTACCAGCTTCTCTAATCATGTTAGTTAACTCAGCTGATTTTTCAGTTTCTTCAACAACCTTCAACATTACTTCTCTCGTCTTAGTAGTAATGCTAGCTCCATTTTCAATGGCGTCAGTTGTTTGCTCGATTAATGTGGTAGTGTTCTTAGCGGCTTCAGCTGATTTAGTTGCTAGATTACGTACTTCATCTGCTACTACCGCAAAGCCTTTACCTGCAGCTCCTGCTCTAGCAGCTTCTACTGCTGCATTTAATGCAAGGATATTTGTTTGGAATGCGATGTCATCAATTGTTTTAATAATCTTACTAATTTCTGCTGACTTCGCAGTCATATCATCCATTGCTTCAGCTAATTCATTCATTAGCTTATGACTTTCATCTACACTTTCTTTAGCTGCTACACAGCATTCATTAGCGTTAGTTGCTGCCACCGTATTCTCTTTAATTTCGCGATATAAATTCGCAATCGTATCATTTAGTCCACGAATACTATTTAATTGTTCATTCATTCCAGTTGCAAGCATTTGTGATGAATCTGCAACTGAAGCAGATCCTGCATTAACTTGTTCAGAAGATGTCTTTACAATTGATAATGTAGTAGCCATATTCTTTTGAATACTTCTGATTGAATCACCAATAATTTGATAATCATTTACATAATATTCTTCAGCTGCTGATTGACTAGTGAAGTTCCCATCCCCCATTTCATTAAGCATATAACTAATATCATTTACAATAATTCGTAAGCTATCCGCTGTATGATTTAACGCTAAAACTAAATCATCTATTTCATTACCTGTATGTGATTCTAATGTATTTGGTAATTTCCCGTTAGACAAATTAGCTAATTGTTCTTTAACCATATTAATAGGTTTAGAATATTCATTAGCAATTAATGATGAAACAACAAAACATACACTCATAATCACTACAAATAGAATAAAACTTTGTCCATTACTCATCTTAGCGATTGTCGCCAAATCTGTCACTGGTGTTTCAATATACAATGTTAAGTCCATACCAGTCAGCTTAGCATAACCAGCAACCCATTCTTCTTCATTATATTCAAATAGAATAGTTCCTGTTGCTCCACTTGGTGCAGTCCCCATTTCTTTTGCAGTATAGTTAGTAGTTGTTGCAACTGTTTTACCACTAGCATCTACTACATATGATCCATCAACTACACTAGTAATACTTTCACTTAATAGCGTTGCAAGTCGCTCTTTCTCAAAACTAAATACTAATCCACCAATAACTGTTTCAGTATAATTACCACTGTTCTCATAGATGCGATATGTATCATAAAGTGGTACATAAATATCTAATGCAGCATCTACCTTTATATATGTATCGCCTGCTTTTAAAGCGCTAGAAATTTCTTTATCTAATGAATCAAGTGTAACTTTTTTGTAAGTCTTAAATCCAAGTTCTGATTGATATTCATTGACGATATAGTCTACCATTTCATTACTTACTGTTGTATCTGAAATAATGGTATTTCTACCTAAGCCATTTAAAGCATTGGCTAATCCATCTATACGATTTTCAAATGTACTAGCAGATAACTCTACTTCTCTTAAAATCGCATTTTGTGCTGTTACATTTGTGGTATCTCCACGGAATACTGAGTTCGCCATGATCGATACTACTAATGTGAATACACATAAGCATGCGATTGAAAACATTATTTGATCTCGTATTTTCTTTAGTTTGTAAACTTTGATTTTGCCCTTCAACACTATTATCATCCTTTCCTAACTTCAATTATAAAGTTTACCTATTTAATCCCGTAATCATATTATAATGAATGTTTATCTAAAAGGATATTAATATGCCCAAAGAAAAGTCAGTATTTAAGCTAACTTTTATAACGTTTGTTTAAAACAAAAAGCCGCTTATATAGCGACTTCTTTTTAGCGTAATGCTTTTGATTTCCAATTACCCTTACGATATGCAATGAATGTTAATAAGGCACCTAGTAACCAAGACATTAATAATGAGATAAAGATGGTTTCTGGTCTTCCTGTAGGTAATTCAGGAGTTCTTGTTAGGTAATTTAGACCATATGCTAATGGAACACGAACAACTACTGTTGTGAAGATTGAAATCCACATTGGAGTCATAGTATCACCTGCACCACGAATTACACCAGATAATGATTGAGTAACAGCTACCGCAATATACCCAACTGCTAGAATACGCATCATACGCATACTTAATGTAACTAATTCAGCAGTATCAGTGAATGCATACATTAATATATCACCAAATAATAATATTACTAATGTGATTGTTGTAGCCACACCAACAGCAATTAATGTCCCTTGTTTACTTCCCTTTTCTACACGATCATATTTCGCTGCACCAACGTTTTGTCCAGCAAATGTCGTCATTGCTGTACCAAAGCTAAAGTTTGGCATCATCGCAAATCCATCAACACGCATAATGATTACGTTTGCAGCAATTAACATTTCCCCAAAACTATTTGTTAACGACTGTACTAAAATCATCGCCATTGAGAAGATTGCTTGGGTAATACCTGTAGGTAAACCTAAACGTACAATATGCTTAGTTTCCTTAGCACTTAATTTAAAATATTCACGTTTAATATCAAATAAATTAGTTAAACTCATTAACTTTTTCATACATAATAAGGCTGATATTGATTGCGCAATAACAGTCGCTAATGCTACTCCAGATACCCCCATATGTAATCCTGCAACAAAATAAACATCTAATACAATATTAATTACAGTTGCAATCAATAAATAAACTAACGCTGATACTGAATCACCAAGACCACGAAGAATACCACCTAAAATATTGTAGTATGCAAGTCCCGCAATCCCCATCATTAAAATAAATAAGTAGCCATGACACCATTCAAAAATACTATCAGGTGTCTTAATCACATGTAGTAATGGACGAATCGCAATGACTGAAATAGCCATTAGAATGATCGAAGCTAATGCTGTTAGCGTAATACTATTACCAATAGTCTTAGATAATTCTTCTCTTTCCTTAGCCCCAAAATATTGGGCAACCATAATTCCTGTACCAGTTGAAATACCAACGAATAATACTAATAATAAATTAAAGATTGGACTAGCACTTCCTACTGCGGCAAGCGCATTATCTCCAACATATTTCCCAACTACGATACTATCTACCGTATTATATAATTGCTGTGCAATATTACCAAGTAACATTGGTAACGTAAACATTACAATTTTCTTCCATGGCTCTCCTGTAGTCATATCAGAAGGTGCAAATAATTTCTTTAAACTAAACATACTCTACCCCCTTTATTAGCGGAAACCATTATAACATATAAATCATACTTTTTCTCGTGAAATAAATAATTAAATATACTTTATTATATAAGTAAAGAAAAAGACGCCTTACGACGCCTTAAATTAATCCAATATTCTTACATACTGTAATAAATATAAACATTGTAACTACTGATACAATTGTACTTAATGTAACAATCTCACCTGCTAGTTCATAATCTGCTTCATAATTACGTGCCATAGCATAGCTTGATACTGCATTAGGTGTTGCATAGATAGCTAATAAAATACCAATTTGAAGTTTCCCAAAGCCAAACATTGAAGCAATTGTAAGCATGATAACTGGAATTACTACTGTTCTTCCAACTACCGCAAAGATTGAATACTTAATATTCTTTAATAAGTTATCAATCTTTAAATCGCCACCTAGAATTAAGAATGCAAATGGAGTAGCAATAGACTTAATATTAGTTAATGTAGTACTTAAAATTGTAGGCATTTCAAATCCAACCATATTACGAATTACCGAGAATACTAATCCTGATAACCCACCGATAACTAATGGATTTGTTGCGATACCAATTAAAGCAGATTTTAAATCTTTATTCTCAGCATCACTATACACATATAATACGATTGTTGCTAGCATATTTAATACTGGTACATAGAATGCTGCAAGTACTGCTGCAAGGATTGTACCCTCTGCTCCACCAATACTTTGTCCTAGTGGAATACCAAATAATAAGAAGTTTGAACGGAATGTTCCTTGAATCATTACACCAATACGTTTAGGATCTTTAACGAATCTTGGTACAATAAGGAATAATGTAAATGCGATTAATGCTACACTTACGCAAGCAAATAGAATTAATTTCCCATCAAATACCTCAAAGATATTAGCATCTGCCACATTTGAGAATAATAATACTGGTAAGAAACATTTAAAACAAACATTATTCGCAACCTTTAAGAAATGTTCATCCCAAAGCTTCAATTTAGTTAAGAAATAACCAATAACAATTAATAAAAATATAGGTAATACAATATTCGCAGAAAATAATAAATCTTGTAACATATTTACTCCTCTCTCAAAAAAACATTTTGATTATACACCTATTTTCTTACATTTCAATAATTATTTACTAGTAAAAGCATAAATTTAATTAATTTTATATTATTGCTTTTTATAAAAACAAAAACTATAATAAAACATATTGAAAGAAGGCTAGAATATGTAGAATAAAGAGACTGAATAATATATAAAGGAGAATAATTATGAATAAGAAAAACATCTGTATATTATTTAGTATTGTCTTCCTGCAGGCATTAGTTTTCTACTATCCAATATCCACCCTATATCGTACTAGTCACGGACTAACGCTTACTGATATCACCATAATAGAGAGTATATCCTTTATCATCACGATGGTATTTGAATTACCTTGGGGTATCTTAGCTGATCGTATTGGATATAAAAAGGTACTAATATTATCAAACCTATTGTTCTTTATCTCAAAGATAATTTTTTATTATGCCTTTGACTTTAATACCTTCTTATTAGAACGTATTGTTTTAGGAATCACGATTGCTGGTTTAAGTGGTTGCGATAGTTCATTACTATATGAATCATGTGGAGATAATGATAGTAAACATGTATTTGCGATTTACTCATTTCTTGGCACACTAGGATTAATGGTGGCATCACTAAGCTATAGTATATTTATGAAATCAAATTACCAGCTGTGTGCACTATGTACGGTAATTGTTTATGGTATATCATTCATACTTACGCTATTTTTAGATGATTACCAAGCTGATAACAATAACACTACACCATCGCTTAAAGGTGTTTGGCACATCATGAAGCACCACTCGCCTTATTTACTAATTGTGGTGGGAAGTGTGCTATTCAGTGAAACAATTAGAGAATGTGTCGTATTCTTTGCACAGATTAAGCTTACTAACATTGGATTGCCTACTGCATATCTTGGAGTAATCAGCTTTATGATAACGCTAGTCGGTATGATTTCAATAGTATCTGGTAAGCTCCAACAAAGGCTTTCTTATAAACAATTAATAACGAGTACATATTTCATTGCGATTCCTTGTTTATTATGTATATGGCATTCTAAGTCATCAATTTTAATTGTGATTATGCTTATCATTGTCAATGCATTAGATGCTTTATTGGCTCCTGCATTAAATAACTACGAACAAGAAGTTATCGATGATTCCCATCGCGCTAGTATTATCTCTTTCTATTCGATTATTGGAAGCTCATTAAGCTGTGTAATTGATATCATGCTAGGCTATGCAGGAGATATCGCCATTAGTAATGCCTATATACTCGGTGCTCTATTCGTGGTGATGGCATTATGTTTAAGCTTGGTTTATTTTAAAAGACAATACTAATGTATTTAAGAATTGAATTTATAATAAGTTTAGTTTATAATTTCATTATTAATTACTACATTAGGAGGATTTATTATGTGGAACGAATTTAAAAAATTTGCCTTAAAGGGTAATGTTGTAGATATGGCTGTCGGTGTTGTTGTCGGTAGTGCATTCTCTGGTATTGTTAACAGCTTAGTTAGTGATATCATTATGCCATTCTTTGGTTTTATAACAGCTGGTGTTGATTTCAAGAGCTTATCACTTCAATTAAGTGAAACATCAGCTATTACTTATGGTAACTTTATTCAAGCTATTATTAACTTCATTATTATCTCCTTCTCTATCTTTATGGTAGTGAAAGTCTTAAATAACTTCAAGAAGAAGGAAGAAGCACCAGCTCCTGCTCCTAAAGGACCTACAACTGAAGAATTATTAAGTGAAATTCG
>JAFXJJ010000017.1 GCA_017532345.1 Erysipelotrichales bacterium | reverse complement strand
TTACGTGTTAGGAGAATTAAGTATGGAAAGAGAAGAAATAAGAAAACGTATCGCTGAATTAAAGGCTGAAGGTAAGATTGTACCACCAATGTCTTTAATTAAAACACCAGAACAAATTGAAGCAATTAAGAAGAGTGCTGAAATTAATACGGCATTACTTGATTTCATTACACCATATATGAAGGAAGGTGTAACTACTGGTGAGATTGATCGATTAGTATATAAATTTACAACTGAACATGGGGCAATACCTGCACCACTAAATTATGGTGGATATCCAAAGAGTGTTTGTGTGTCAATAAATGAAGTGGTTTGTCATGGTATTCCAGGAGAAAGAATTATGAGAAGTGGAGATATTGTTAATGTTGATGTTTCAACAATTTATAATGGTTATTTCTCAGATGCTTCTCGTATGTTTTGTATTGGTGAAGTACCACCTGCTAAGAAAAAACTAGTAGAAGTATGTCAAGAAGCCTTAGAATTAGGTCTTCAAGAAGTTAAACCTTGGGGACATGTAGGTGATATTGGAGCTGCTATTGAAGCATATGCTACTAAACATCGTTATAGTGTAGTACGTGATTTCTGTGGACATGGTGTTGGTTTACAATTCCATGAAGATCCAAACATTCTACATTATGGTAAACGTAATACAGGAATGGTTATGGTTCCTGGTATGATATTTACTATTGAGCCAATGATTAATATGGGTAAGAGTGGTGTTGTTATATCTAAGAAGGATGGATGGACAGCTACTACTGTTGATAAGAAGCCTAGTGCTCAATGGGAATTAATGGTATTAGTTACTGATGATGGATATGAAGTATTAAGTAGATAAATTGGAGTACGAGTATGAAAAGAAAATTGCTAGGGGAAAAGCGCTATGCTTATGCTCCTAATGCTCATAATTTTATTCATGTTTTACTACATGAAGTAATTGATATTGAGAAATTACGCACAGCTATTGCGATGCTACATAAAGCAAATCCAGTATTAAATTCATTATTAGAAAGAACTGAACATGGACTTGAGTTAGTAGAGATTCCTTTCATAATGCCTGAAATTATAGAAATAGAGCGAATGAATGCGAAAACATATAAGAAGGCTATGAAGGAAGAAGAACGTATTCCTTTGAATTTGCGACAAAGTACAGGTTATCGTTTAGTAATTGTTTCTGATGATGAATATACGGATGTGATTCTAATGTCACATCAAATATTGATAGATGCAGAATCATCATTGCTTTTACTAGCTGCAATACTTAAAGCTTATACATCAAATTCTGTTACATCATTTGCATACGGTGTTATGAAACAAAGTCAACTAGATTTAAATATAGTTGATAGAAATCTATTGAAGCGTGTTATTACACAATACAAAGATGATCCTAAGTTTTTTGTAGAAGAAGAATATCGTAAACAGTATATGGAATATTATCGTACTTATACTTCTAAATTTACGAATGTTTTATTAACTAGAGATGAAAGTAAAGCTGTTATTGAGTATTGCGATAAATACAATTTAGATTTATATGCATTTATCTTTACTGCTTTTAAAGCAAGTGAAGAAAAGTATCAAAATAATCGTAATAATACTTTTAAAGGAAGTGTTATTATGAGAAACTTACGTGATAAGGATGAAACACTTGGTAATTATGATTCATTAGGTTTTATTAAGTTTATTTATAATGCCAATAAGTCATTAATTGAAAATACATTAGTATTAATGAAAATGATTGAAGGTACTGATTTCACATCATACTACAATCTAAATTTTGAACTATCATTAAGTGCTTTTAAAGCATTAGAGAATAACACTAATGTTTCAATGGGTCTACAACATTTTGCTCATCGTTTAGGCTATTGGAATCAACTTATCGGTTCTGAACTATCATTTGCGAATGCATTAGCATATGATGCAGCATTACCGATTGAGCATATTGATGTCTTTAGAGCGTCACATCAATTGGTAGAAAAGAATATCAGTATTGTAAGATATGGTGATAGGATTTATATTGGTATGCAGTATAATTCACTATCTACTAATGAAAAAGATATGAATGATATTATAGAGAATACTAGATTAATATTAACAGATAGTATACGGGAGTAATAGAATGCAAACAACACTTTGTTACATCGAGAAGGATAATCAATATTTAATGTTGCATCGGATATCGAAACATAATGATCCTAATCGCGATAAATGGTTAGGGGTAGGTGGTAAATTTGAAAAGGATGAATCACCAGAAGAATGTATGCTTCGTGAAGTTAGAGAAGAAACAGGGTTAATAGTGGATGAATTTAAATATCGTGGTATAGTGACATTTGTATCGAATGAATGGCAAGAAACCGAGTATATGCATTTATTTACTGTAAGTGAATTTCATGGTGAAATGATTGAGTGTGATGAAGGTAAATTAGAATGGGTAAATAAGGATAAGCTTTTTAATTTACCAATGTGGGCAGGAGATCGTTATTTCTTAAATGAATTACAAGAAAACAATGAGTTCTTCTCTCTTAAATTAGTATATTATGGTAATGAATTAAAAGAAGTATATAAAAGTGGAAAGCGTGTGATATAAATGGAATGGATTAGACAGAATGAATACTTGTTGCTTCGTATTAATGAAGAAGTGGCATTAAATGAAATAGTTTCATTACTAAATCTTGGAAATACCGATAAACTAATTAATACTCATAAATTACAAGTAGAACGTAAGAAAGTTGCTAGCGATTATATTTGTAAGAAGGGGGATACATTACGTTTACATGCATTTCCAATGCAAGAGATTGACTTTATTCCAGAATATCATCCTTTACATATTATCTATGAAGATGACTTCCTATTGGTAGTTGATAAGCCTGCAGGAATGCTAGTACATCCTGATACAAAAGAAGGTAAAGGTACATTGGCGAATGCTGTAGCTTATTATTATGAAGGACAAGGGTTATCAATTAGTGTACGTCCATTACATCGATTAGACGTTGAAACTAGTGGATTAGTAGTGTTTAGTAAATCTTCATTACTACAACCACATTTTGATGCACTATTGTCTGAAAAGAAGATAAATAGAGAATATTATGCTTTTGTTGATGGATATTATCGTAAAGGACAACGCTTTAGTGTTGAACTACCAATCGGTAGAGATAGACATGATTCTAAGAAACGCCGTGTAAGTCAAACAGGCAAATGGGCGAAGACTAATTTTGAGTGTCTATCATCATCAAGAGAAGCGAATTGTTCATTAGTACGTTGTACGCTAGAAAGTGGCCGTACACATCAAATTCGCGTACACTTAGAAGCACATAAACATCCAATTATAGCTGATCCACTATATGGTACTAGATATGATTATGTAAATCGTATGGCACTACAAGCATATCGCTTAACAATTAATTCTCCTTTATATGATGAAACACTATATCTTGAAATCCCTATGGCAAAGGATTTACGCAAAGGCTTCAGTAAGGTTTTAAAACTAAAATAGAGGTTATATGAGTAATATAAAATTAACAATTATGACACATGAATTTTGCCATGAATTCTTTAAAGGTTTTCAAAGTGATGCTGATATTTATATGGATATGAGTAAATATAATGAGTATCAATATGATAAGAATAAAGTAGATGCCTATTTTGAAACACAACAAAAAACTAATCGTATTGTATTTTTAATCATGCTTGATGATAAGCCGATAGGTGAGATTAAACTAAAAGATATCGATTATGAAACTAAATCTTGTACACTAAGTATTCATCTTCAAAATGATTTAGTAAAGAATAAAGGCTATGGTACTAAGGCAGAGAAACTTGCGATAGATTATGCATTCAATGAGTTACATTTAAATAAAGTATATGCAGATGCTGTATTAAAGAATGAGCGCAGTCAGCATGTACTAGAAAAAGTTGGGTTTACGTTAATAAGAAAAGATGACACTTTTATGTATTATGTTATAGAAAAGTAGTATTATACTTAGTTGCTTGATGTTAGAAAATAATTAAAAAAATATTTTAAAAGTTGTTGACATTCTAATTTTGTAGAGTTATAATAATTAAGCGCTAAGGAAATGACTTGTTAGCTCAGTTGGTAGAGCAACTGACTCTTAATCAGTGGGTCCAGGGTTCGAGTCCCTGACGAGTCACCATTCGTAAAGTAAGGGCTGATGAAAATCGGTCTTTTTTTATATTTGGAGGTTTTATGAAGAAGTATTTAATTATATTATTAATAATGGCTTTGGTATTATTGGGTTCATTATTCTTAAAAAAGAAAACTTATTGTATTGATTTTGAGTATAGTAATGTATTAGATAATTATTCATTTGAATTAACAAAATCAACAGTTGACTTTAATGAAGAAAAAACATGTGTATATAAAGAATTTTATGGTTTTGAAGAACCAAAAGGTAAAATGATAGTTGATACATCGTCTATTAAAGGAACGTATATTGAAGAAAATGCTGTATTTAAGGAGTTACCTGTAAGCTATGTTACTACTACGGGTGATTCTTTAACAAATGATGAAATTATAGGAACTACTAATATAATGGTAAGATGGAATTCAGATGTAAAACGTATTAATAGTGGTTTTGAAAATGTTGATAGTGTGATTATATATAAATATGATTCAGATGATGATTTGGAAAATATCAAAAATTTTGAACCAGTTGACTTAACAGAGTATCGTAATACTAAAACACCTTTGACTATAGGGGAGCTTTCTATGGTAGAATTATATACAATAATTGATGGTGTATATACACCTGTGAAAGTTGATTATAGTTGGACTGATTTAACTTTTCCTGAGCATGATGGTGAATATTTAATTACACTGAGAGTTAATAATACAAAAGGTGCATTACATTTTAAGATTGGTAATGGTGAATACGAAAGAACTTTAGAAGAAAGTTTATTTAATAATTTTGACCAAAGTGGAACTATTCGTATCTCTCAAGACAATTATGGATATCCGTATCATATATACTTAGAATCTAATTTAGAACAGTTGTCATTATCTAAGGTGAATAATCATGAGTTTTATTTTTATGATTTTGATTACATTACAACTGATAAAGAATCTAGTGAAACTGTTTATAGAGTTGAATTTAGAAATGGTAATGAATTACATATTGATGGAGAAATATATTATATAAGTGAAAATCCATTAACGAATAAAATATTGCCTGATATTGTCAAAAGTGAACCTACACATCTTAATGAATTAGTTAGCTTTTATGATATTAAAGTGATTCATTATCCAAATAGTGGATATGATTTAGGTGATGGAAAACCATTAATGGAATATTTAGATATAAGTGATATGCAAAAAGCTGAATTAATTAATAGATTGCTTGAAATGAATATCTATGATGCTAGTTTACTTGAACTTGGTGCTGGAGGATGTGCGTATTCATTAGAATTAGTTGCTTCAGATCAAATCTATCAAATTAATGATTGTTCCGGAAGTTTATATATATCTGATGGCAATGATTCTAAGGGATATGTGCGTAATACATCAATTGAATCAATGCTTCTAGATTTAGGTATTGTTAATAGATTATATTAAATGGCAAGGATTATCCTTGCTTTTATGTTATTTTATATCGTAAAATAAAATAGGAAATGAGTGATTGAAATGAGACAAAAGAGATGTATGGCAATCAATGATATTAGCGGTATTGGCAGATGTGCATTAGGTGCTATGCTACCGATTATTGCCATGTTTGATATAGAGTGTATAAACATACCTACAGCTGTATTATCATCCTCTACAGCTTATAAAGACTTTGTGATGATGGATATGAGTGATTATGTAGGAAAGTATTTAGAACAATACGAGAAATTACAACTACATTTTGATGGCTGTTTTATTGGCTTTTTAGGAAATGCGAAAGTAATTCATACGTTAGAAGATTATATTTTAAGAAGTAGACCTGACTTTCTATTTATTGATCCTATTATGGGAGATAACGGTTTACTATATGCGACTTATACTAATGAATTAGTTGATGGTGTAAGGAATTTATGCCAATATGCTGATGTTATTACACCTAATCTTACAGAGTTTTGCGCATTATCTGAAATTGAGTATGATGAGAATATGAGTGATGAAACTATCATCAAATATTGCGAGAAATTAGGTATTAAACAAATTGTAGTAAGTGGATTAGAAAGAAATAATCAAATCGGTAATTTAATATATGATAATGGCAAGGTAAGCTATTATTATCGAGATAAAGTTACGCAAAATAGAAGTGGTACAGGGGATGTATTCTCAGCAGTTATTTATGGCGCATTACTAAGAGATAAATCATTATATGACGCTGTGGTATTAGCCAGTGATTTTGTTTATGAGGCAGTATTACGCAGTGATAAGTTAGTTGAAGATAAAGAAGAAGGATTAGCATTTGAAGGATTACTTGGAATGCTTTGGAGCAGAATATGGCAAGAGAATTAGGTTACGTGAAAAGGGTCGAACAAAGTATTTTAAAGACATATCGTAAAGAAATATATTCTCCTTTTATAAAGGCGTTAATTGACTTTAAGATGATTAATGATGGTGATGTGATTGGAGTATGTATCTCTGGTGGTAAAGATAGTATGCTACTAGCGAAATGTATGGAAGAAGTACAACGTCATGGTAATAAGAAGTTTGAGTTACGATATATCGTAATGAATCCAGGGTACAGATGTGAGAACTTAGAAAGAATTAAAGAAAATTTAGATAAATTAAAGCTTGATGCAGCTATTTTTGATGCACCAATTTTTGAGTATGTAACAACAGTAGAAGATAGTCCTTGTTACTTATGTGCTAGAATGCGTAGAGGTTATTTATATCGCGAAGCACAAAAACAAGGTTGTAATAAGATTGCTTTAGGTCATCATTTCAATGATGTAATTGAAACAAATCTAATGGGGATGATTTATGGTGGTCAAGTACAAACAATGATGCCTAAGCTACATAGTACTAATTTTGAAGGTATGGAATTAATTCGTCCTTTATATTATGTACGTGAAGAAGCAATTAAGCGTTGGTGTGTGTATAATGACTTATC
>JAFXJJ010000016.1 GCA_017532345.1 Erysipelotrichales bacterium | reverse complement strand
CCTGCCTTGCACGCAGGGGGTCAGCGGTTCGATCCCGCTATGCTCCACCATATAGATAAGTAAACTCGCTTCGGTGAGTTTTTTTTGTTTATATAGGAATAAATGGTAGAATATAGTTGAGCTGGTGGTGATAATATGGAGAAAGATATTGATTTCTACTATTACGATGTCGATATGGGAGCATATGATGAATATAATCCTAGATACGTATTTTGTAATGATATATATAGAAAAGCTATATTTGATATTGTAGATGGGAAAAAAGTTAATGAAGAGTGTCTACGAAAGCTAAATGACATTGATGCAGTACAAATAAAGGAAGAAGCTCCAACAATCAACTTTCCACTATTTATTAAAGAAGATTTACCCTTCATTAACAAAGCTACTAAAGATAACGCAAGAAAAGTAGTGGATAGAATAAAAATAATTTATGATGATTTGTGTAATATTCTCGTGAAATTAGATAATGGATTTTCTAATAAGATTAATATGTATCATATAATTTGCGGTAATTATTTTGATGGGGAGTTTTTCTCATATTTAGAAGAACGTGGTATCGTAGCTACTTCAATGTTACATCCTAGTAATAGAGATTACATTATCATAGGCTATGAAAAGGATGAGAAACTACAAGAATGGAATGATAGCTTAATTTGCAGCTACAATAACTTTAGAACGAATAATTATCGTTTCTGTAGCTTTGGTAATGCTCTTGGTGATCGTTATGATTTGTATCGTTATATTCGCGTAAGAGAGGGTGGTAATATATTACCAATGTTTGGTGATATTCATAGTGTTTTAAAGCGTTATGAAGAGGATGAAATTAAAATTCTATTAGATGATGTTATGAATGGTGTAGTAAATGATGATATGCGTAATATCTTGAATTTATTTGGATATTTTAAGAATAACGAGAGCATTGTGCCTATCTATACAAAACAACATTATCATGTGATAAATGAGCTATATGAGCTTCTTAATAAGATGCTAGGTGAATATATTGTTGAAGTGTTGAATGAAATGTATGATGAACTAGCGGATATTTATATTATGAAGCTAAAGCTTAATAAGCAAATTATTATGAATGAACTATGGCATATGCTTTTTGGTAGTGTTAATGAAATTTTGATTCAAGATGGATTAGTAGCTACACCATATACAAGTAAAGATGAGGGATGTTATTTAAAGTGTATATGGGAAATATAGTTTTGAAAACATTTTCAAGAAAACTTATGAAAATAACTGTTGACAAATGTAAAGCTAAGTCTTACAATCATATATGTAAAGACGATGAAGAGAAGAAGTAAATATGAAAGTAATCACAGAGAGTCTTGCAAATGCTGAAAGCAGATATTACGGAAATATTGAAAAATGGTCTTGGAGTTGCATACCGAGGTGAAATCACTTAGGCTATGACGCGTTCGCCCGTTAAAGCGATAGAGTATGTTGGTACTCGATAAGGTAAATATCGTGAGGTATTTATAAAGTAAGGTGGTAACACGGGTAATTCACTCGTCCTTTATATAGGACGAGTTTTTTGTTTATAAGAGGAGGTAGGGAAATGATACAGTTAAAGGATATCATAAAGATATTTACTACTAAGGGTGAAGATATTCATGCAGTACGTAATGTTACTTTAGATATTAATGACGGTGAAATATTTGGTATCATTGGTTATTCTGGTGCAGGTAAAAGTACATTAGTACGTATTATTAATCAATTAGAAAAACAAGATAGTGGTGAAGTTATTATTAATGGTACTGATATTGGTAAACTAAAAGATAGTGAATTAAGAAAAGAAAGACAAAAGATTGGAATGATCTTCCAACACTTTAACTTATTATGGTCTAGAACAGTAGAAGAAAATATTGCTTTCCCACTAGAAATTGCTAAGGTTGGTAAAGAAGAAAGACAAAAACGAGTAGATGAGTTAATTAAGCTCGTTGGTCTAGAAGGTAGAGGTAAAGCTTATCCTAGCGAGTTATCAGGTGGTCAAAAGCAACGTATTGGGATTGCCAGAGCATTAGCGAATAATCCTGAAATATTACTTTGTGACGAAGCAACAAGTGCTTTAGACCCAGATACAACAGAATCAATTCTAGATTTGTTGAAGCGTATTAATAAGGAACTAGGAATCACGATTGTAATGATTACACATCAAATGGAAGTGGTCCAAAAGATTTGTCACAGAATCGCTGTAATGAGTGATGGTAGAATTGTTGAAGAAGGTACTGTTAAAGATATCTTTGAAAACCCTAAGCATGAAGTTACTAAACGATTTGTAACGAATGTTGATAGTAATGGTAAAATTGAAAAGATTCAAAAAGAATTGAAAGAATTATATCCATTTGGTCAAATTGTAAGATTATCATTCACTGGTGAAATTAGTAAAAAGCCTATTTTAGATACAGTTTTAAAAAAGGTTAATTTCCCTGTAAGCATCGTAAATGCTAATATAGGACATTCACAAATTGGTCCAATGGGAGTCATGTATGTACATATTTCTAATGGTACGGAAAGTGAATATCAAGAGTTTGTTAAGTTATTACGTGATGAAGGCGTAATCGTGGAGGTGCTATAGATGAGTTGGTTAACTAATATTAATTGGGAACAAATCTATGAAGCACTAGTTGAAACAATCTATATGACAGGTGTATCAATGATATTCATAGTTGTATTTGGTTTATTAATTGGAATATTACTTTATTGTACACAAACTGGTGGGCTATATGAAAATAAATATATCTCAAAGGTTGTTGATGTTACAGTAAACGTACTTAGAGCAATACCTTTTATTATCATGGTATTCTTGATTATTCCATTTACTAAATTCTTATGTGGAACGATGTTGGGTGCTACAGCAGCCATACCTTCATTAGTATTCACAGCTTCACCATTCTTCGCAAGATTATGTGTGATTGCTTTTAATGAAGTAGATAAAGGTACAATTGAAGCAAGTGAAGCAATGGGAGCAAGTAAATTTGAAATCATCACAAAGGTATTATTACCTGAAGCATTACCTGCTATTGTATCAGGCATTAGCGTAACAGCTGTAACATTAGTGGGATATACAGCAATGAGTGGTGCTATAGGTGCTGGTGGTTTAGGTAATGTAGCTTACTTATATGGTTTCTCAAGAAGAAATGGCACAATCCTTTATATGGCAACTGCCATGGTAGTTATTATTGTATTTATTCTTCAAGGAATTGGAGATTACTTAGTTAGTAAAATCGATAAGAGATAAAGAAAGAGAGATTAAGATTATGAAAAAATTATTAACAGTTTTAGCTTCGTTAGCATTAGTATTTGGTTTAGTTGGTTGTTCAAACGGTGGTGGTAGTTCAGAAAACGTATTAAAGGTATCTGCTACATTAGATCCACATGCAAAGATTTTAGAAGCAGCAGCACCTATTTTAGAAGAAAAATATGGTATTGAATTAGAAATCGAAGTATTAGATGATTACTATATCTTTAATAAAGCATTAGATGCTGGTGAAGTAGATGCAAACTATTTCCAACACGTACCATTCTTCAATGGTGAAGTAGAAGCAAATGGATATGATATCGTGAATGTAGCTGGTATTCATATTGAACCATTCGGTTTCTATTCTAAAACTATTACTTCAATCGATGCATTACCAGAAAATGCCGAAATCGTTATTTCTAACTCAATTAGTGATCATGGGCGTATCTTATCAATCTTAGATAAAGCTGGTGTAATCACATTAAAATCAGGTGTAAGTGCTTTAGAAGCAACTACAGCAGACATCGTTGCAAATCCTAAGAACGTTACATTCACAGAAGTTAAACCAGAATTATTAACATTAGCTTATGAAAACGGCGAAGGTGATGTAGTAGCAATCAATGGTAACTATGCAATCCAAGCTGGTTTAAACCCTACATCTGATTCAGTACTTCTTGAACAAGCAGATAGCACTAACCCATATGTAAATATCGTTGCTTGTAAAGCTGGTAATGAAAATAGTGACAAGATTAAAGCTTTAGTTGAAGTTTTAAAATCTGAAGAAATTAAATCTTTCATTAACTCAACATATTCAGATGGATCAGTAATCCCTGCAGAATAGTAGATAATAAGCCTCATATATTGAGGCTTTTATTTTATTCATTGTGTTTTAAATACACATATAAGTGTTAATTGGGTTGAAATATGAAAAAATATAAAAATTTTTTAAAAAAGTACAAAAAAACTATTGCATTATTAGGCGAATGGTGTTATATTATTAGAGCAACGCCTAAATAGCTCAGTCGGCAGAGCAACCGGCTGTTAACCGGTAGGTCACAGGTTCGAGCCCTGTTTTAGGCGCCATGTAATATTGGCCCGTTGGAGAAATGGTTTAACTCACATGCCTTTCACGCATGCATTTATGGGTTCGAATCCCGTACGGGTCACCATTACCAAGTCAAGGAAGCAGAAATGCTTCCTTTTATTTTTCATTCTTGACAAGTGTTAATACCGATGTATAATATTAACGATTATTTTAAGAAGAATTATATCTAGGGATTAGAGGTTGAAATATGGAATCAAAGAAAAAGAAGATAGGGTTATTTGGTGTATTATTAGGGTTTGCAGCTTTATTTGAATTAGTATATGTATTCTTAATGTTGTTTAAAGGAATTAGTAGCCCTGTAACTAAAGTAAAAGAAGTAATGAACAAAGAGAACTCGTAAGAGTTCTTTTTTCTAAAGAAAAAGCCTCGATTAGAGGCTTAGAGGAAAATGCAGTATTTATCATTCCATATTTCTAATGATGCACTACATTTACTACTGACTTCTTTAAAGAAATCAATTAATTCGGATGGAGTGATATCCTCCATAGGAATCACATACATTTTTACTGCGACGTGGTAGTTCTCAAAGTTCATATAAGTACGCCTCCTATAAATTGTGTTGCTTAGCAACAAAAACAGAGGCTATTTACGCATACCATATCCTACCTTTGAAAATCCCATGTGTTCATATATTTCAGGGGTGTCACAAAGTAATTCAATTCTTGCACCTTTAAACTTATTGCGTACTTCACGTATCAATTCTCGTGCTATACCTTTGTTTCGGTACTTTTCATCAACGATTATTTCACATATCATTACAGTGAAAACACCATCACTAATAGCTCGTATATATCCAGCATAGTTATCATCTACATATGCAACATAAGTATATGATGATTCTAATGCCCATCGATATTCTTCTGCCTTTTCATTGTAATAGGCTGACCATTTCTCATGAATTAGACTATTTAAGATGAAGGCATAATCTCTTCCATTTTGATAACTTAAAATTTCCAATTTCTTTCACCTCATACACATATTATACCATGAATTACTAATAATATCTTGATGAATGTCTTACTAATTATAAAATCATAATATTAGCTTTTATTTTTAAAAGTAATAGAATATCAATTTATAAATTATGTATTAAAGTATACAATTCGCTTTTAGATTATTTAAAAACACCTTCAAATACTCCGATAGCGTACAATTATGAGCATTTTTACTCATATTAATAAAAATGGTTATAATTATATCATATAGGGGTGAGAAGTGATGAAAATCGGTAAGAAACTCAAAAAATTACGTTTAGCTAAAGGACTCACAATTAAGCAATTAGCAGATGCATGTCATTTTTCATCTAGTTTTATTTCAGATGTAGAGCATGAGAAAAAGAATCCAAGTATTGAGAATATTAAATACCTTGCAGATATTTTGAATGCTCCATATACATATTTCTTAGAAGATGACAACACTTCAGTATACGCAACTTGTATAGCTAAAGGAACATTAGAAGTTTTAGATTTAGTAAATGATTTTGATGAATGGAATGAAGCTGATAGAGAAGAATTACTTCATTATTTAAGAGCAAAGCGTGTAATACGAGAAACTAGGGCTAAATAGCAGATTTTTAAGAAAATCTGTTTTTTTTATTCTCTTTTTAATTGGAAGAAATATACTGTAGAGAAACGAGGTGTTTATATTGAGTCAACAAGGAAAGCTTGTTGTAGATGTAACAACAGGTAGTGGCAATATCAATATAAATGGTGCTAGAGTGATTATTTCAGATAGTAATGGTATGGTAGATGAGGTATATACTTCATTTAATGGTAAGACTGATATAATTATATTAAGTACACCTAATATTGATGAAAATAATGTACATTATGGTTTATATTATGTAGATATCTTTAAGGAAGAATTCGAAGCAGTGATGCATGCAGATATTCGCATATACGAAAATACTCTTTCATATTTACCAATTTCAATGCAACCTAAAACTAATGTAAAGATTAATAATTCAAGTAATGATGGTACTATGGCAGTTGCAAGTACTACTGATACGCCTTCAAGAAGAATACAGTTACTCCAAAGAGCACCATATATACCAACAGAAATCACAGTACATTTAGGCTCACCATCATCTAATGCAGAAGATATCACGGTTCCTTTTACGTACTACGTGAAGAATGTAGCTAGCAGTGAAATATATCCAACATGGCCTGAAGATGCCTTACGTGCCAATATAGCGGCAATTATTTCGCTTGCATTAAATCGTGTTCATACTTCTTGGTATCCAAGTCGAGGATATAAATTTCAGATTACGAATAATACTCAATACGATCAAAAGTTTATTAAAAATCGCAATATCTTTGATACGATATCTAAAATTGTCGATGATATGTTTAATGTGTATATTCAAAAAGGAAATAATCTAGAACCATTCTTTGCTAGTTATTGTGATGGAAGAAGTGTAACTTGTGCTGGAATGAGTCAATGGGGCACATATGAGTTAGCTAATCAGGGGCTTAATGCATTAGAAATCCTACAATATTATTATGGAGATGACGTACAATTAGTATCTACTGATCGTATTCAAGATATCATGGAAACTTATCCAGGTAGAGCTTTAAGGCGAGGTGATAGTGGGCAAGATGTTTATTTTATGCAATTTTGTTTGAATCGTATTGCCATTGATTATCCTAATATTTTTAAGATTTATCCTGCAAATGGAATCTTTTCGTTACGTATGGAGCAATCTGTCAAAGAATTTCAACGCCAATTTAACTTAACACCAGATGGCATCATTGGAAAAGCTACATGGTATAAAATTGGATACATTTATGTTTCAGTAACTAAACTAGCCCAAATAGAGAGTGAAGGTATTCGTTTGGGAGAAGAACAAATTACTTATGCAGGAGAAGTACTTAGAAATGGATCGAGTGGTGAAGAAGTATCTAAGTTACAATATATGCTACTATCTATAAGCAGCTTCTATTCAGCTGTCATTCCCCCTACAATTGATGCACAGTTTGGAAAAGGAACTAAAGAGAGTGTTGAGAGCTTTCAAAAGTATTTCTCATTACCAGTTGATGGTATTGTAGGTGAAGTTACATGGAATACTATTAAAGAGGTATTCTTAGATGTATTTAAGATATTACCAAATGTTGAACAAGCTATTCCATATCCTAATGAACAAATTAGACTTGGTAGTAGCGGTGACTATGTGACTATTATTCAAACGTATTTAAACTATATTTCAGCTTTCTATTCTGAAATAAATACTGTGAATGTAGACGGTGTTTACGGTAATGCGTCCAAGGAACAGGTAGAAGCATTCCAGACTTTATTTGGCTTACCAGTGACAGGCATCGTTAATTCTACGACATGGAATAGTATTACTGATGTATATACATTAATATCTGCTATTGTTTTATACCCAGGAACACCATTACGTATAGGTGATAATAATCGATATGTAGCATACTTACAAATTTATTTAAATGATATTGCTTCAATTAATGAGAATATTTCACCATTTGTGATTGATGGCATATTTGGTGAAAATACAAGACAAGCAGTAGAAGAATTCCAACGCTTCTATAATTTGCCAGTTGATGGTGTAGTTGGCAGAGAAACATGGAATAAAATATTAGAAGTTTATCTTCAAGATGTTCGAAAACTAGCGGATTTAGATATTAATAATGCACAGTTAATTCAAACAAACTTTTTATACGAAAATCCTAATTCATCATCTAGTTAAAACCGATTTTCTCGGTTTTTTCTTTTAGAAGAATCCTACAGGGTGGACAATGTTATCTTCCTTAGGATTAAACGTTGTAAGATCTTCATAAAGCAACATTGAGCACCGTTTAATACATTCAAACCCATATTTATTGCGTAATGAATCCATCGTTTCCTCTAACACTTTAGAACGTGTATAATCAGTGTCATCAAATAGATTCATTTGGTAATATCCATTATCTGACTGCAAGCTAGATAATGACACACCGATACTTCTTAGTGGTACTTGAAAGTCAATGTTATTCTGCACTAGTAGCTTTACTGTTTTCATTATGTCCTCTGATACATTAGTAGGATTGTCAATTTTCATTTGGCGTGTGAAGCTTTGCAGATTGACATCTCTTGCAGATATTGATATTACGCTTCCAACCATATTGATATCTCTAGCTCTGGAGGCCACTGATTCAGATAGTACATAATACACTTGAATAGCTTCATCAAAGGTATTTATATCTCTTTTAGTAGTAATACTATTACCAATTGATTTTACACTGTCAGTATCACCACATAAAGTTACTTCTGATTCATCATATCCATTCGCAAAGTAATTAATTATTACTCCCATCTTTCCTAGCTTATTTCTCAGAAAAGAAATAGGTGTATTTGCTAGTTCACCAATTGTATATATGCCATGACTTTTCAATTTACGTTCTGTTGCATGTCCAACATACAAAAGTTCACCAACTGGCAGTGGCCATACTACATCCTTGTAATTTTCTTTAGTGATATACACTAAACCATCAGGCTTAATTAAGTCAGAGCCTAGCTTAGCAAATATCTTATTGAAGCTAACCCCAACAGATATTGTTAGACCTACTTCTTCTAATACTCTTTGCTTAATTGTTTCTGCAATATATTCTTTACTACCATATAAGGAAATACTTTCTGTAATATCTACCCATGCCTCATCTAACCCAAAGCTTTCTATACGATTGGAATATTCACGATAGATATTTTTAACTTGTTCCGTGTAATATATATAATCATCAAAGTGTGGTGGAATAATAAGTAGGTTAGGGCACTTTTTATAAGCATCACGTAAACTTTCAGCTGTTTTAATTCCATATTTCTTACAATGTAAGTTCTTAGCTAAAATGATACCGTGTCGTTCTTCTTCGTGGCCACCAACTGCCATAGGGATATTTTTTAATGCTGGATTTTTCATTTCTTCTATTTGCGCATAACAATGATTTATATCACAGTGTAAAATAACTCGTTCCATTACTATCCCCACCTTTTAGGATAGTATATCATTTAAGTTGCTTATAAACAATATAAAACGCAACATTATTTTAGGAATAAAATACATGTTGCGTTATAGTTGCTTCGTAATGCGCATTTTGTTGTATAAAAATAAAAAAACACTGATTTCTCAGTGTTTCTCTGCAAGTTTGGTGCGGGCGACAGGAATCGAACCTGCACGGTCACCCGCCAGATTCTAAGTCTGGTGCGTCTGCCAATTTCGCCACGCCCGCGTGTGTTTTATTTAACTTGCTTATCTATATTACCATAGAAGATTAAACAATGCAAGTTTTTTTTATAATTTCTGAAAAATAAAAGGGAGAAACATAATTGTTTTTCCCTTAATTCTAAATAGTACCTAATGCGATATCATTCTTTTCTTCACTGTAATAGAAGCGAGTATACGTGATATCTTTATCTGGTGTGTATTTCAATGCTTTGATTGTTAATTGAGTTCCACGATACATTGTTCCTTTAACAACTAGCTCTTGCTTACCTTCATAATTCATACGAGCTTCAAGTTCGAGCTTTTTCTTATGGTAACGACTCTTTTCAATTAATAATCGAGTCTTAGTTTGTACTGCATCCTTTAAGATTTGACTCTTTTCTTCATCTAGATTGCCAGCTGCATCTTTCATGGAATTAAGGTAATCAATCAATTGAACAACCTTCTTTTCTTCAGCTTCAGCCTTATTGAATGAAGCAATAATAGCATTATGTTCTTCTTGAATCATACCGAAGCTACCTAATTGTACCAATGTCTTTACGTCATTAGGAGAACCGATATCACGACATGTGATTTCTTTTAATACAACATATTTACCACCAATTAAAGCAGCTTTGCTTCCTTGTAGTGTCATTGATCCTTCACAAATAACATCACTATTAGTAATATAATCTGCTAGAATATCACCTTCACAACGTACTGTAGTATTTTCGATAAAGCGACATTTTAAATCACCCTTACATTTAATAACGTCACTAAGTGTACCAATAATACCACCAGTTACAGTAATGTTACCACCAGCTTCTAGCTTTCCACCTTCAACCATACCCATTACAGTAATATGCTTTAGTGCCTTGATAGAGAATCCATCAAGTACATTACCAGTTACAACAACATCACCATTAAATGAGATATTACCAGTAGAAGCATCTACATCACCTTGTACACGGAAGGTAGGGTCCACAGCAACTTGATTATTCTTGTATGTAACATGCCCATCCATACCTGCATAGATTTCAGTTTTATCTTCGTTAAATACTACATTCTTACCAAATGGTGTTACAGCAGGCTTACCAGGTTTAGGATTTAAGGTATTTCCTAAGATATCTGTACCAGGTTCACCCGGAGTAGCTTTAATAATTTTAATAAGCTTATCACCTTTTTGGACGTTACAGATAAGATCTAATTCCCAGAAGTCTACAGTACCATCAGATCTAGTCTTAGGTAGTTTAGTACGATCATTATCAAATAATACTTCTATTCTACCATCTTTACCATGTACTGGACTTTTACCATGAGCAATCTCAAGGTTCTTTTCATACACTGGTCTATCAACAATTGATCTAAGCTCATCTTCATCAAAACCATATGTTATTTTAGCTTCTTTTAAAGCAGACATTACATCTTCAAAAGAAATTAGCCTTCCATTATTCTCTGGGGGAGTAATGTAAATAAATCCTGTTAAACGGTCTGGTGAAACAGCTGCCTTAACAGTGGCATCAATTGGTTCAAAAAGATCCTCAGGCAGACCATTTACAGGTGTATTGTTTTCAATACCGTTCATATAATCACCTATCTCTCCTATTTGCATTATAAAGTATCTGTACTTCTTTTTCCATTCAAATGACTGAAAATTAAACAATTATATTCATTTATTTAAGTCAATTATACCATACAGCTTTATTTCTTACAATTACTCAAAAATGATAGTATTAAAAGTATCTTTGACTATACTTTTATGCCAATTTCTTGTATACTTTAAAGTGATTAGAGGAGGTTTTTAATGGAAGAATATATACTAAAAGAAGAAAATGGTGTCAAAACAACAGTGCGTGATGTTCAACTCGTACTTTTAGATATGGCTAAAGATATAGATGAAATATGTAAACGAAATAATATTCCTTATTTCTTAAATGGTGGAAGTGCCTTAGGTGCAGTACGCCATAAGGGTTTTATACCTTGGGATGATGATTATGATATCGGTATGATGTATGAGGATTATATTCGTTTTATAAAGGTACTAAAGAAAGAATTACCTAGTGATAAATATACATTTCATTGTTTTCATACACATAAGAAATATAATGTTACTATACCTGCAATGAAGATTAGAAGAAAAGGTACATATATTAAAGAAGTAAATACTTTATTAGCTAATCGTATTAAAGAAGGCGATGGTTCTGATGGTATTTTTATTGATGTATTTGTTTATGATTATTGTTCAAAGAATAAATTCATTGATTTACCATTCCGTATTTTAAATACACTAATTATGCCTTTTATTGTTTTAATAGATAACTTACATATCAATCCATTATATTTAAAGCATTGGTATTATTCTAACGCTAGAATGTATGGACGATTGAATAGAAAATCGAAATATATTGGCTTTGATTTAACGTGGACATTTAATAGTCCATTCAAGCCGTTTATATTTAAGTATGATGATGTGTATCCTACTAGGTATGTTAAGTTTGAAGATACAGAATTACCAATTGCTAATCATCCACATGAGTTTTTATGTGTGGGGATTGCACCAAGTTATATGACGTTACCACCAGTGGAAAAGCGTTTTGCGAAGCATACAGTTGATATAGATTTAGGAGAATTAAATGGCAAGTCAAATCAGAAGTAAACCTACATATTTAAAAAGAAAAAGAAGAAGACGAATTAATTGGGGAGTTCTTATTCCTTTATTAGTTTTATTATTTGCGATTGGATATGGTGCTACGACATTAGTTTTAAAGTGGATGGAACCAGAAGAAGTCGTATATGAATATTCATTAGAAGGTCTTACAGTAGAGGAAAGTAAGGCTTTATTATCAAATGCTAATATTGAAGATGGTGAATATAAGTTAAGTGATTATGTTTTATATGGTGAAAGCTTAACATTATATGCTGGTATGTATGACTTAGGTGTTAAAGACCCATTATTAGGGAAGAGTATAATGTGTCGTAATCTAAGTACAGGTAGTGAATATGTATTCTATTTAGGGAATAAATTAGATGAAGGTATTCCTATTTATGAATTACCAGTGGGCGTTTATGAAGTATATGTATCTTCATTAATGAGTAATGAAAGAATGTATATGGAAAAGGAAACTTTTGAAGAATTCTATACAGTGACAAGAAAAGGTGTTAATCATCGTTTTTCACTGATTGCAGATACTAACTATTTCTATAGTGATGATGAAACCTTAAATTTAGAAAAACCATATTTATATTTTATGGTAGAAGATGCAGAGTTACCTGCTGAATACTATGATATTATTATTGACCCGGGACATTTCGCATATGATTGTTATGCAGATAGTTGTTATGGATATATTGATAATGGTAGTGTAACTAATAATGGTAAGTTTATTGAATCAGAAGCTGTATATGATGTTTCATTAGTAGTTGCAAAGGAACTAGCATTAGCTGGTTTAAAAGTTACAATAACTAGAGATGATGTTACTCCAGTAGATATGTATGGAGTAGGTGGGAGAGTACATAAATCTATTACTAATAAATCTAAGTATTTTATCTCAAATCACTTAAATGCCATTAATGATACTCGTGTTCATGGGGCAGAAGTATGGCATTCAGCATATGCTTCTACAACCTTTGCGGAAACTATTTTAAATTCATTAGTAGATAATACAATACTAGTTGCTAGTGGTAACATTGGTGGAGGTAATCCAATTCCAAGTGTTATTAGCTCAACAGTAAGTACATCTAAATATGGTAAACCATTTGATGGATTTATGATGATTCGTGAACCAGGTGGAAAAGGTACATGTGCAGGACAATTAAGTGAAGCTGCGATTGAACATAATGGCCCATTCTTAGAAGGAGTTAATTATGGTGCTAATGCACTTCTTATTGAATATATTTATATGACTAATAAAAATGATGCTGCTAACTGGGAAGCTAATTATGAAAGCTATGGTAAAGCAGTAGCAAAGGGAATAATTGATTATTTAAAATTAGATTTTTATGATAATGACTTTATAGAAGAACAGGAGTGATACCATGCGAAACTATATCGATGAATTAACAGCTGCTACAAGTATTGTGAAAGGTGCTTGTGATGCATATTTTAATTATGATTCATCTAGTCCTACAATGATTCGCTTAAAAGATTACGACTTACAAGAAAACATTATTAGTCAACTTAAAGCTACTTTTTATGGTGATGTTGTAGTTACACAAATGACAAAGGAAGAGACTTTCGCATCGCATCGAACTTGGACTATTGAGATTTATGGCACAAATAAACATATTGAAAGAAATAGTAAGTTCTTCGGGATTCAGTTATCACTAATAGAGGCTAAGGATATTGTTTTATCACTTATTTATTTGCCTTTTTTAGATGAACTTTATACTGCTACACTTGGTGGTGGTGCTTATTTAAATGGTACACAAATTAATGTTAATCCTAGATCAATTGCTGAAGCGGTAGTAGGCTTTGGTAAGTTTAGTCATACCGATGAAGCTGCCAGTACATTACAAATGGAAATGGTTAAGAATATTCGTCATGTGATTGATGAAGTTTATATGACTGGTAGTAATGCACTTAATTTTGCTTATCTTGCAAGTGGTAAGATTAATGGGTTTGTGAACTTTACAAATAACATCTGTGCATTAAATCCTGGCATTTTATTATGCCAAGAGGCTGGGGCATATATTAGTAATGTAGAAGGTACTAATTATGCATACACTAACAATAATATTGTTGTGGCAGATTCACCTGATCTACTAGCTGTGATTAAGCAATCAACTGTAGAGCCAGTTAATAAGGGAGATCAAATGGATAATCGTATCCGGATTGGATATTTAGGTATTCAAGGAGATGTAGCTGAACAAGCGGCTATAGAGTTAGCTAATCGTCAAAAATATCGTTTCGTTGAGTTTATACCTAGTCCTGATGAAAGACAAATTATCAGAGATATGCAAATACATAAAATTGATTATGCGGTAATGCCTATTGCTACTAGTAAGAATCAAGTATATCGTAAGGTTTCTGAACAACTATCTAAGATTCGTTATGAAATCGTAGATAGTTATCCACAAGTTGTGAAGTTAAACCTATATAAACGTACTAAAGATGTTCCTAACGGAGAATTAGTTCGTATTGTTACTGATGAAAACTATTATTCATTTATTGATACAAAATTACGTTTATTGCTTCCTAAAATAGATCGTATGGGATGTAGTGTCGCATCAACTGCAGCTAAAGACTTACGTGATGATAAATATAGCGATTATACTGCAGTGGTTTGTTCGCCTGAAAGTGGTGAATTAAATCGTTTATCATTAGTTAAAGAGAATATGATATCTGATGATCATGAGGCCTCAGTAGATTATCGCTTGATTCGTTATTTAGGTTAATTAGATTTATGAAGTGAATCCTAGTAGTGGGATTCACTTTTAATTTAGTAAAATAAGCATCCTCATTCTTTTTACATTTTCCTAAAGTCTTGTTATAATACTTAGGGAGTGATAATTATGTGTAAAGAGTGTAAGGCTTTCTAACAGATAAAGAATACCAAGTATTCACTTATTTAGGATAGAAAGGAAGTATAAACTATGATATTAAGTATTTCAAATGCAACTAAAACATTTGGTATGACTACGGTTTTTGAAAATATTAATTTTGAAATCAGAGGTAAAGAAAAAATCGCATTGGTTGGTAGAAATGGTACTGGTAAGACTACCTTAATGAAGATTATATGCGATGAAATGCCACTAGATAAAGGACAGGTACATAAGAAAAGTGGACTTAGAATCGGTTATTTAGCGCAAATGACATTTGATGATGAATCACTTACTGTAGAAGAAGAACTATTCAAGGTATTTGATAAGATCCATGCATTAGAGAAACAATTAAAAGAATATGAAGAGAAAATGCAAAGTGATCACAGTGAGGAAACTTTAAATCGTTATGCATCACTACAAAGTAGCTTTGAGGAAATGGGTGGCTATACATATGAGAGTGAAGCTAATACTGTTATCACGAAGTTTGGTTTTAGTAAAGAAGATTTAAAACGTCAAATTTCCACATTCTCAGGTGGTCAAAAGACTAAGCTAGCCTTCGCTAAGCTATTATTAAGTAAACCTGATATATTATTACTAGATGAACCTACAAACCATTTAGACTTAACAACAATTGAATGGTTAGAAGGGTAT
The DNA here is from genome assembly GCA_017532345.1 of Erysipelotrichales bacterium. Classification (GTDB taxonomy): domain Bacteria; phylum Bacillota_I; class Bacilli_A; order Erysipelotrichales; family Erysipelotrichaceae; genus SIG230. The sequence continues at coordinate 8,002 of JAFXJJ010000016.1, read as the reverse complement.
ATTAGAAAGTATGATAGAGCTGTTGTACTTGTATCGCATGACCGCTATTTCTTAGATGAAATCGTTGATGAAGTGGTGGAAATTAGTAACTATTCATTAACTAGATATGTCGGTAACTACACACGCTTTGTTGAGCAACGTGCTAAGAATATTGAACTACAAGAAGCTGCCTATAATCGTCAACAAAAGGAAATAGAACGTTTAGAAGCATTAATTGAGAAATTTAGATACAAAGCTACTAAGGCTGCTTTTGCGCAGTCTAAGATTAAATATTTAGACCGTATGGAGAAGATTGAACCACTACAAATTGATGAAAAGAAAATGAAGGTGAAATTTACTCCTGCTAAGCGTGGTGGTAAACAAGTATTAAATGTTGAGGACTTAACAATCGGTTATAGTGAAGATAAGCCATTAGCTACTATAAATTTAGAAGTACTGCGTGGTCAACGTATTGCGATTATTGGGCCTAATGGAGAAGGTAAATCAACCTTCTTAAAAACCATCATGGATATTGTACCTAAATTAAGCGGTGAATTTATGTATGGTCATCAAATTGAGGTTGGCTACTTCGACCAACAAATGGCTCAATTAAATACGGCTAAGACGGTATTGGAAGAATTATGGGACGAACATCCAGAGATTACGCAAACTGAAATACGAACTATTTTAGGATGCTTCTTATTCAGTAATGAGGATGTGTTTAAAGCTATCTCCAATTTATCTGGTGGAGAAAAGGTGCGTGTGGCACTTGCGAAACTAATGCTAGAGCGTGGTAATTTCTTAGTACTCGATGAACCTACTAACCACTTGGATATTGATAGTAAAGAAGTATTAGAAGATGCCTTACGTGATTTTGAAGGAACAATTTTATTCGTATCGCATGACCGTTACTTCATTAAACAAATGGCTGATGGTATTTTAGAAATTAAAGATGGCCAAGCTATCTATCATCCACAAACTTATGAAGAATTCATTGGAAAGGTGACGGAAGAAAAGGTTAGTAAGAAAGAAACAACCAAAGAAGTAGCACCTAAAAGAGTTCGCAATATTGATGTGAATAAAGAAATAAAGAAATTAGAAAAACAAATTTCTGAGAAAGAAGCAGAGCTTGAAGCATTACGTGAATTACGTTTTGATGAAGATTATTATCATGACTATAAGAAAATGCAAGAATTAGATAGTCAAATAGATGATAAGCATAATGAGATTGAGAATCTAATGGCTAAATGGGAAGAATTATTATCATAAGGTATTGAATAATATAAAAACCAAGTTGAATATATGATTGAATCATATTCAGCTTGGTTTTATTTTAGTTTCATTTATCTATCAATTTTAATTCTCAATTCAACAAGGAAGTCTTTAAAGGACATTGTTGAAATGCCGAGTTCTTGAAATATAAAATAGCTTTCTTCAAAAATAAGCTTTATATTGTTACTTCTAGCGAATTCTTTAAGCTTATTTATGGCTGTATCGGTATTGTTTTTATAATCGTAGAATTTTATACAAAGATATTCACCTGAGATGTTTTCAGTTTTAGTGGTAAAGTTTTCATTAACTTCATTTTCTATAATTCCAATCTTTTGAGCGGTTTGAATGTTATTTAAACATCTTTTCACCACAACTTGAAGATTAGTGGTATTCATATGAGAGCATATTTTCATAACTGCTGATTTTGAATCTAAGAAGGTTACCGGTTCTATTAATTCATAATAAGAAAATACATGGTTCATTGTCATATAGTATGGTATCAGCAAATCATTATGAGTCTGTAGATGTTCTAGAGAGTTATCGATGTTTTCTATTATTTTTTGGTACTTTGTAATCATTTCTTCCGCATGATTTCTTTTCGCTTGAAGCTCTTGTATCATATTTTGAGGAGTAAGTGAATCACCAAGAAACGGTCTAATTTCATTTAGAGGAATATCTAATTGTTGATTTGAAAAACGTATCATATCAATAAGATAAATTTGGTCAAGATTATAGTATTTGTAGCCATTGTCTTGATTAATGTATGTGGGTGTAATTAATCCTTTTTCTTCATATCCACGCAGTACTTTGTATGAAATATTCAATAGTTTTGCGATTTCATTTTTGGTAAACATTTGCTTCATGATAATTCCTCTCTTTTGTTTATTATATCGTTACATAATAATACAAACAAGAGATATTTCTTTCAATCTTGACCTTGCCCTTGAGGCAAACTGTAAAATAAAGAAAAACATTCAAGGAGGAAGAATATGAAACAATTATTTTACATGTATCCACTACAAGGTATTGCAATGATTGATCAAATACCTGAACCACAAATTTCATTACCTGATGACGTGAAGATTAAGATTGATTATGCTGCTATTTGCGGATCTGATGCTCATATGGCTCATGGTGCAAATGATTTCTTATTTGAAATGTATGGTATTCCACAAGGTACACCAATTCCTTTAGGACATGAATCAACAGGTGTAGTAGTTGAAGTAGGTTCCGCAGTAACAACTTGTAAGGTAGGAGATAGAGTTACTATCAATACTGTAATTCCATGTGGAAAATGCCACAGTTGTAGAACAGGGCACCCAAATCTATGTGATGCTACACTATCTGCTAGAGGCGGTGGCGGTATGGCAGAATATATTATTTTGCCAGATTCAGAAGTTTATAAATTACCAGATAATATTTCTTCATTACATGGTACACTTGCTGAACCATTGCACATTGCTTTAGAAAGTGTAGAAAAGGCTGAGATTAAGGCTGGACAAGCAGTTGCAATTGTTGGTGGTGGACCAATTGGGATGTTGACATTACAAGTTGCTAAAATGCAAGGCGCATATCCTATCGTTTTATTTGATATTACAGAAGAAAAGTTACGTTTCGCAAAGGAATTAGGCGCAGACTATGCAATCAACTCTAAAGATGCTGATGCTGTAGCACAAGCTCTAGCTGTCACAAACAATATTGGATTCGATAAAGTATTAGAATGCTCAGGATCTCCAAAGGTATTAGACATGGCTATGAGTTTACTTGGCAAAGGTGGAGGTCTTGTCATCACATCTGTATATCCAGGTGGCTCTAAATACGAACTAGATTTATCAACTTTCTTCGCAAAAGAATTATCCATTAAATCATCTTATGTAGCCCCAGATACATATGTACGTTCAATAAATCTTTTAAATCGTATTGACTGTGAAAAAACAATCACAAATGTATTCCCTGTAGATAAATATACAGAAGCATTTGCTGCACATAATGACGGCAAAAACATTAAGGTAGTAATTAAGTTCTAATAAAAATAACTATTCATAGTAAGAGCAATAAGCTAAATACATGAACTATTAATTTAACTAGCGATTCATTATTTGATGAATCGCTTTTTCTTAATTAAAAACTCATAATCACATAAGATTATGAGTTATATAGGATATTAAGCTTTCTTTGGTGTTTTCAATATGTTCTTCAATTACTTCGTTTAAACATGTATTTAAGATAGAAGTAATCATTGTAGGTTTAACACCTAGACTCAATACATCATTACCATTAATCGCAAGCATTTTGATACTGAAGCACTCTTCCTTTTGAATAATGTCATCTAATGTTATTCTAACTTCATGATATTCCTTTTGTCGATCATATAACTTAGATTTAGCTTTATTATCCGCAATTTGAAGCTCTAATAATTGATAAGTTAATTCTTTACCAATTAAGGCTAAGCATTTCTTTATTTGAATACGATCAGGTATCATATATTCATCATGGTGTGTAATTAGCGTTAGGATTGTTTTGATGTCTTTATTAGAGAATTTTAATCGATTTAAGATTTTCCCTGCTAGTTCCACACTTTTTTCGGCATGTTTTTGATAGTGCGCTATTTTAAAATTATCATATGCCTTAACATATGGCTTTCCAATATCGTGTAGTAAAGCTGCCATGCGTAATAAGGAATCATTAGGCGTATTACTGACGGCATGAGCACTATGAGTATAAATATCGTATATGTGATGTGGATTTTCATGGTGACAATTAACCATAGGGGCTAATTCAGGAATGATAATCTCTAATATATCTGGATATTCTATTAATATTTCGTATACATTATCGCCAATTAATAACTTTAATAGTTCATCATGAATACGTTCTTTTGAAATCATTGTTAGTAGTTCTTTACTTTCATGAATCGCTTTAGCTGTTTGAGAATCAATCGCAAAGTTTAAAGTTGATGAGAAGCGAAGTGCACGCATAATACGAAGCGCATCTTCATCAAAGCGTTTCATCGGATCATTAATAGCACGAATAATATGGTTATTCAAATCTTCAATACCATTAAAATAGTCTATCACACCATGATTTGGATGATATGCCAAGGCATTGATGGTAAAGTCCCGACGTTCTAAATCATCCTTTAAGTTTCTTGAGAAAGATACTGAATTTGGATGACGGTGGTCAGCATAATCACTTTCAATACGGTATGTAGTGATTTCTAAGGCAAGGTGATTGATGTGTATTGTTAGTGTACCATGCTTAATACCTGTTTCAATAATCTTATAGTCTTTAAATACTACCTTCATTTCTTTAGGTGTGGCAGAGGTTGTCATATCGTAATCATAGATTGGTAATTCTAATAGTGCATTACGTACTGAACCACCCACTACAAAAGCTTCATATCCGGCATTATTTAATAGCTCTATCGCAGTTAATACAGCTTCTGGAAGATTAAATTGCATAAAACCACCACCTTGGAAATATTATATAGAGTAAATAAAAAAAGTTCAATCAGTATATTGACTTTGCGAAAGGGCAAGGTATAATATAATTGTGTTAGCACTTTAGTGGTCAGAGTGCTAAAAAGGAGGAATTGATATGTTGAAACCACTTTATGATAACGTTGTTTTAAAACGCAAAGAAGTAGAAAAAAAGACAGCCAGTGGAATTATTTTGACTGATACATCAAAGAACACTCCTTCCATTGGAGAAATCGTTGCTGTAGGCAATGGGAAATTAGTAGAGGATAAATTAGTACCGTTAACGGTAAAGGTTGGCGATACAGTTGTTTACAAGGAATATGCGACTACTACTGTAAAGTATGAGAATGAAGAATATCTAATATTATGTGAAAGTGATATTCTAGCGATTATTGAATAAAGGAGATGATTATAGTGGCTAAACAAGTTGCATTTGGACGTGAAGCACGTCAAAAGATGGTAGCTGGTGTTGATACACTTGCTGATGCTGTAAAGGTTACACTTGGTCCTAAGGGGAGAAATGTAGTGCTTGAGAAAGCATATGGGTCACCACTAATTACTAATGATGGTGTTACTATTGCGAAGGAAATTGAATTAGAAGATGCTTATGAAAATATGGGAGCTAAGCTAGTTTATGAGGTGGCAAATAAAACAAATGATACAGCAGGAGATGGTACAACAACTGCTACTGTATTAGCACAAACAATTATTCACCAAGGCTTACAAGCAGTTGATAAGGGAGCTAATCCAGTATTAATGCGTGAAGGTATGGAAAAGGCTTGTAAGACTATTGCGAATAAACTATTAGAAAAAGCCAAGAAGGTTGAAACATCACAAGATATCGCATCTGTTGCAGCTATTTCAGCTGGTAGTAGCGAAGTTGGTGTACTAATTAGTCAAGCAATGGATCGAGTTGGCAAAGAAGGAGTAATTACTGTTGACGAATCTAAAGGTTTTGAAACAGAATTAGAAATTGTAGAAGGCATGCAGTATGATAAGGGCTATATTTCACCTTATATGGTAAGTAATCGTGATAAGATGCAAGCAGAACTTGATGATTCTTATGTAATGGTTACTGACAATAAGATTGCAAGTATTCAAGAAATACTACCAATTCTTGAACAAATCGTGCAAATCGGAAAACCATTATTAATTATTGCTGATGATATTGATAATGAGGTAGTGGCAACCTTAGCGGTTAATAAACTACGTGGTACATTTAATGTTGTAGCTACTAAAGCACCTAGCTTTGGTGATAATCAAAAAGCAATGCTTCAAGATATCGCAATGGTTACGGGAGCGAAATTCTATACTAAAGACTTCAATATGGATCTAAAAGAAATTAGTATGGAGGATTTAGGTAGAGCTAGTAAGATTATCGTGAAGAAGGATGATACAACTATCATCAATGGAGCAGGCGATAAGACTCAAATAAAAGAACGTGTTGTAGAGATTCAAAAGCAAATTGATAATACTTCAAGTGAATACGATAAGAAACGTTTATTTGAACGTATTGCAAAGCTAACTACAGGGGTAGCAGTAATTAAAGTAGGTGCTGCAACTGAGAGTGAATTAAAAGAAAAGAAACTACGCATTGAAGATGCTCTTAATGCCACAAAAGCTGCTGTTAGTGAAGGTATTGTAACTGGTGGTGGCAGTGCTTATGTGAGTGTGTATAAGGAATGCAAGGAATTAATTAAAGGGGATAATACAGATGCCCAAAAGGGTGTAAATGCGGTATTTGAAGCACTATTAACTCCTTTATACCAAATTGCAGAGAATGCTGGGTTTGACGGTAAAGAAGTAGTCAATGAACAACTACGTGTCAAAGAAGGTATCGGATTTGATGCGAAGAACGGTAAATGGGTAGATATGTATGCTAGTGGTATTGTAGATCCATGTAAGGTATCTAGACAAGCGTTATTAAATGCTACTAGTATTGCTTCACTATTTATCACTACTGAAGCAGCAGTAGCTGAAAAGAAAGAAGAAACTAAAGCTACACCACTTCCTGATCCAAGTATGTATTAATTATGAAAGCACCACATGGTGCTTTTCTTTTGTATAAATTAATATAGCTTTATGATATACTTTGATTAGTAGGAAATAATGTAATGAGGTAATAAGATGGTATTAAAGATAATTGAATATGGCACTAATGAATACAACAAATCATTAGAATTAAGAAATAAAGTTATGAGAAAGCCTTTAGGTTTTAACTTATATGATGAAGATTTGAGTAATGAAAAAGATGCAGTAATGATAGGTGCATTTGAAAATGATATGATTATAGGAGTAGGTGTCATGACGCATGATGACACAATTTATAAAGTAGAGTGCTTGTGTATAGATTTTGAAGTCCAACATAAAGGGGTAGGTGGAAGGATACTAGAGAATTTAGAAGCAAAAGCAAAAGCTAGCGGTGGTAAGAAAATGTGTTTAGATGCGAGAGTATCAGCAGAAGGGTTCTATCATAAGCATGATTATATAGGTAGTGGTGATACTTATCTTCATGAGCATGCACCAGTACCGCATATTGCGATGGAGAAAAATTTAATCTAAAAAGTAAGAATTCAAGCGAGGGAACTCGCTTTTTTTATTGCCAAATTACTGTTTATTTTCAATCAAGATACTGATAATGCATAAAAAATTTCAAATTCTTTGTCCATTTTGAAAATGCTAGACAATAGTAAAATGAAGGGGCAAAGAAATAACCTTCTAATACCCAAGATATTAATTGGAAGGAGGAATGGAATGGGTAAACAAGACACACAAATGAAACAATATATGGGAAATAATCGAAGATTTGCCAATCTAATAAATACTAGTGTATTTAAAGGAAAGAGAAAGTTAGAAAAGGAATATTTAAAAGAAAGAGATACGGCAGCATTAAGTGTAATCCTAGAAGGTGATGAACTATTACCATATACTCAAAAGTATCAGGATATCATGAAGGAAGCCATAATAAAAGAAAATGATCATATGATAAGTATCTTAATCGGACTAGAGAATCAAACGTATATTGATTATTTGATGCCACTTAGGGCAATGAATTATTCTGTATTAAACTACAATAAGCAGATACGAGAAAAAGAAAAGAAGAAGTATAAAGATACTAATGAATTCTTAAGTGGAGTGAGTAAAGGTACAAAGCTAAAACCTGTATTTATAGTGGTATTAAGTTGGGTACAGGGAGCATGGGATGGACCAAGAAGCTTGAAGGAATTATATGATGTCAGTGATGAAGAGATATTAGAGATACTACCAGATTT
>JAFXJJ010000015.1 GCA_017532345.1 Erysipelotrichales bacterium | reverse complement strand
GTAACTCCTGGTGTGTTACGAACTACATACCAAGCTTCATCTGACATAATCATTTCAACAAATAAGTAACCTGGGAATAAGTTATGAGTCTTTTCAACTGTCTTATTTCCCTTAGTTTCTGTGTATGTTTCTTCAGCAACAATTACACGGAATAAATTTTCAGTTAAACCCATTGTTTCTACACGACGGATTAAATTGTCTTTAACACGATTTTCATGTCCTGCATATGTATTTACTACATACCACTCTTTTTTATTTTCTGCCATATTACGCACCTATTACCTTTAATAATTGAGCAATCACTAAATCACATAACATATAAAATGCACCAAATGCTACTGTAAATGTTAATACATCTGAAATACTAGTAGTGAATTCTTTACCATGAGACCAACGAATTCTTTCTATTTCAGTTCTAATCCCATCAATAGTAAACCATTTCATAGAACTTTCCTCCTTATTTTGTTTCTTTATGAACTGTATGTGTTCCACACTTTGGACAAAACTTTTTTAATTCTAATCGTTCTGTACTTGTTTTCTTCTTACGCGTTGTAGAGTAATTACGAGATAAACAAATACTACATGTAAGTATTACTTTATCAGCCATCTCTTAAACCTCCTTAAACGTCCTAAATTACTTTAACACAAACACTTTTCATAGTCAATTATATTCCTTCTTTTCTAATAGATTTAATGCTTTTTCTCTGAATTTTTTGACTATATAACTATATTTCTTACGAGGTATATTGTATGCCTTCGCAATATCAATACCTTTCATACCTGATATTGTTTTATAGATGATTTCCCTATCCATTTCTGAATAAGATTCTAATAATTCATCTATTAGATTCATAATTTCATTTGCGTTATATACGCTAACAGGATCATACTTTAAAGATGTATCAGACATTTGTTTCAATTCATAATCATCTAATAAATCATTACGTACTCTATTTCGTTCATATTTCTCAGTTGATCGTCGATAATTCTTTAAAGAAAGCTCTAAACAATTATATAAGTATGTACCAAATAATGTTTTCATATCTAAACGATAACTATATATTACACTATTAAATGTTAATAAACATTCATTAAAGGCATCACTCATATCTGGTAAATATTCAAAATATTGATTCTGACAATCGTATACCTTACGCCACATCAACGGCAAATAACGTTCATATAATAATCGATATGCCGTTTCATCATTTTGACGAATCATATATATTAATTCATAATCCGTAATTTCTTCCATCTATTCACTCCTATCTAGGATTACGCTTATTGTATACTTGATACAATAATACAGCTGTTGCTACTGAAGCATTTAGTGAATTTACATGTCCTACCATTGGTAGTGCAACCTTATAGTCACATGCATCTAATACAATTCTAGAAATACCTTTACCTTCTGAGCCAATCACGACAACTAATGGCATATCGCAAACAAAATCACGATAATCAATAGCCTCATGTGCGTCAGTTCCTACTACCCAATATCCTTGTTCCTTTAGTTCATCTAATGCTTGTCTAAGATTTGTAACTTGTGCTACCTTCACATGTTCAATCGCACCTGTTGATACCTTAGCTACAGTAGAAGTTAGCCCCACTGAACGATGTTTCCCAATAATCACACCATCTGCTCCTACTGCATCACAGGTTCTTAGAATTGCGCCCAAGTTATGAGGGTCTTCCAAGCCATCTAACATTACTAATAATGGATACTTACCTTTAGGTGTTTGATTAATTAAATCAGCTAATGAATATGTTTTATAATCTTCAGCCTTCACTGCCACCCCTTGGTGATTACCACCCTCACAAATACGATCTAACTCTCGTTTCTCTACATAACGGATGCGAATACGTTTTTCTTTTGCCATACGCTCTACATCGTTATTCTTAGAACCTTTTTGAATCAATATCTCATCAATCTCACTCTTTTGTTTTAACTTCTCATGCACTGCATTCTTACCATATACATAACTCATAGTTCACGCATCTCCTTAATTCTATCAAATAGTTCTTCCATTCTATCTAATTGATCACTTAAATATAAATAACCAATTAATGCTTCAAACCCTGTTGATGCCTTATATGTAAGAACATCAGTGTTTTTGGGTACAGTTAATGACTTTGCATTTCTTCCACGCTTAAATACCGCTAATTCTTCCTCAGTAAAAAATCCTTCTTCAGTTAATTTCGACATAAATTCTGCTTGTGCCTTTGCACTAACAAATTTTACTGTTAATCGTTGAAAATCATTAGGTTTAGTATAACCAAGTGATAATACATATTCACGCATTTTCAAGCTCATCACGGCATCACCAACAAAGGCTAATGCTAGTGGTGGCATAATCTTAGGATTCATTTCTGTCATGTACTTTACCTTCATTAAACTCTTTCATTAATTTATCTCTCTCATATTTATATTGTAAATCATTCAATTCTTTATTTACGGCTTTTTTCTTCAATGTCTTAAGGCGTGTATCAAAATATGTATCTTCACTTTCCTTAGGTACATATCCTTTAAATTTCTTTTCAAATGTAGATGTATAGTTTTTCATACCATTATAATAACTAAATAATGCACACATAACTAATAAACATATCACAACAAAAGTTAAGCCACCTACATTATTTATTAAACACACATACACTACTACTGCTAATGAGCATAAGAAACTAAGTAATATTCCTTTATTTCCCATAAATTACCTCGTAATATATTTTGGCCTTAATATATTAATATTATGACACAAATTCTTATTTGCTTCTACTAAAACTTGCACAGCATTATCATTGTTTTCATCATAAATAAACTGTAAATTTCTTACGCCCATACGATGCTTCTTAGCTAGTTCTAAAATATCATCTAGACGATTTGCACGGTGCACCATATAAAATACACCATCGTCCTTTAGTAGTCTTCCAACTGCCTCAAATAGTTCTTCCATTTTCAGATTCACTTCATGGCGAGCTACTCGCATATATTCATTTTCACTTAGTGTAGTGCTATTCTCAGTATTATGAAAGTATGGTGGATTACATATAATCACATCAAAACGCTCATGCTTGAAATCCTGTACTCTCGTATGATATAGCTCGTAATTCGTAATATTGTTGTCCTTTAGATTTTGTTCGCATAGTGCTATAGCTTCTTCAAATACATCAATACCACATAATAAACTAGGATTATGACGATTCGCATATAAAAGTAGAGCACCATTATTAGTTCCAATATCTAATACACTATCACCTTCATCACATTTCATGAAATTGCCTAATAAGGCTGTATCAGTATTCATACGAAACATATCTCTACGTTGCGTTAAGTATATATCAGTATTAGGTAAATAATTTCTCATATAATTTTCTTTCATAATATCACCACCCTAATTATACGTTGTATCTCTATGATAGTCAAAGTATCAAGTAAATAAAAACCTTTGAATTACTCAAAGGCTTACTCTACTGTTTCGCATGTTTCTAAGAACTCGCGTATTTCATTAATCATTGCAGTTGCTTTTTCATTGTTGAAGTAACCAACATGATATATATTACCAGCTAATGATATTTCTTGATCACCATAGCCATTAAATGCTTTCTTACCACTATGAATATATATCCAATAGTTCATTCCCTCAGATGATAATGTAGTATCACCTGTTAATGTACGCAATGTTCTATGACAAGTATATGAATCTAGGATACTTTGTAATTCAATAGTTTTCTCTTCACCAGCTTTGAATCGATACGCCAAGCTATCTTGTCCGATCTTGCCTGCTTTCGCATCATACTCTACTGCCACTACATAATATCCATCATCTCCACTAAGCATATCTGCAATCGAGATAGGCCATGTAAAGAATGCTACTACAGCTAATATCACAACAACAATCATTGTCATCTTCTTATTTTGTTTAAGAAAATTAATCATGATTACCTCCATTAATATCTCATTTATTTTTGATACAGGGAGTATTATACTCTCTATTTTTATGAATGACAATCAAAATTTAATCAAATTAAATAAAAGCACATTACACCGAAGTTTTAAAGACTATAAGATTTATTAAGTATAGGAATATATTTATTATACTAGACATCTAAATCCCATTTCTTACACATTCCAAAATATCGTTCATTAATAATTGAAACTATGTTATACTAAAAGTGAGATGAGGTATAGTTATGATACGAATAAACCAAATAAAACTCACATTAAAAGAAAGTAAGACTTCAATAATTAATAAAGTTACTACTAAGCTATCAATAAAAACTAGTGATATTAAGAAGCTTCAAATATATAAAGAATCAATTGATGCTCGTAAAGGTAGAAGTATTAATAAAGTATATACTGTTGATATATTAGTAGATGAAATGCTTGAAGAGAAAATACTAAAAGCTAATATTAGTGATGTTTTGAAAATTGAACCATATACATATGTATCTCCTAAGCATGGTAGTAAGCCAATGCATGGTAGACCGATTGTCGTTGGTTTTGGTCCTGCAGGGATGATGGCAGCATTATTACTTGCCGAAGAAGGTTATAGACCGATTATTATTGAACGTGGTTCTAAAGTTGAAGATCGCGTTAAAAAGGTAGAAGAATTCTGGGAGAAAGGTATACTGGATCCAAAGTGTAATGTGCAATTTGGTGAAGGTGGTGCTGGAACTTTCAGTGATGGAAAACTAACTACCAGAGTAAAAGATGATCGTATTCTAAAAGTAATGGATGAATTAATTGAGGCTGGAGCTAAAGATGAAATACGTTATGTTGCCCATCCACATATAGGTACCGATCAATTACGTATTATCGTAAAAAATATTCGCGAAAAAATTATACGTTTAGGAGGCACATTCCATTTTGACACATTAGTAGAAGATATTGTTGTTGAGAATAATCAAGTAGTTGGAGTAATTACTGGTAAAGGACTAATGAAAACAAAACATGTTGTATTAGCTATTGGACATAGTGCTAGAGATACATTCCATGCCCTACATTCCCATAACATCCAAATGGAACCTAAACCTTTTGCGATTGGTGTGCGTGTTGAGCATAAACAATCCATGATCAACAAGAATCAATATGGTGATGAAGCATTAGCTAAGGATTTAGGTGCTGCTGAATATTTCTTAACTCATACAGCTAGTAATAAACGTGGTGTATATTCATTCTGTATGTGTCCTGGTGGAGTTGTTGTACCATCGACTAGCATTGAGAATGGAATTGTTGTAAATGGTATGAGTTACTCTAAACGAGATAGTGAAAATAGTAACTCTGCTATTCTTGTGCAAGTGGGACCAGATGATTATGGCAATGGAGTTCTTGATGGTATTAAGTTCCAAGAAGATATTGAGCGAAAGGCATTTGTCTTAGGTGGAAGCAATTATAAAGCTCCTGCTCAGTTAATATCTGATTACCTAAATCACACACCATCAACTAAATTAGGAAATGTTAAGCCATCATACGCTTTGGGTGTTACACTTACAGATATCCACGAAGTATTCCCAAAAGCGGTTAACGTTGCACTTCATGAAGGCTTCGAAAATTTCGAAAAGAAAATACCTGGATTCAAAACTGGTATTATGACCGGAGTAGAAACACGCAGCTCTTCTCCTCTTCGTATTAATCGAAATAACGAAACTATGGAATCTCTTAGTATTAAAGGTATCTATCCTTGTGGTGAAGGTTGTGGCTATGCTGGCGGTATTATGAGTGCTGCAATCGATGGTATTCGTGTTAGTGAGGCTATTATAAAAGCATACTATAAGAAGGAGAAAAACTAATGAATCCAAATTGTAAAATACAGAGCTTAAATCAAGAAGCGAGTCGCATGAATGCAAGAGTCGAATCTATAAAGAATGATGTTAATGATTCAATCAGTCAAAAAGAAATCAATGATGTTCGTAAAAAGCTTACAATCATTGCAGTTGCGATTGTATTATTCTTATCACTTTACATTTTATTATAAAAGGGAGAAATAACTATGAGCGATTCAAAAAACAAAAGTATAGTAACCGAATTACAATCAAATGCATATAGTCGTATTCATAACACTCCTACTCAACTTGATACGACTAATACATCAAGTAAAAAGGAACGTAAACACTTTACAATCTTTATTACTATTATAGTTATCTTAATTTTATTATTTATATTCTTTTAATAAGTAATTAAAAAGCTATGTTGAAACTCTTACATTTCAAACATAGCTTTCTTTTATTTATTTAATATTTCCTGGGAAATAATATTACCATGGTATTAATAAATCACTATTAATCTTAGATGCGTCAAACCGATAATGACCTAGCACTTCATAGTGCAGTAGTGCATCTTCTTCACGGATCGGCTGTCCACTATTGTGAATAATATAGGATATCCCTTTGCGATTTCGCTTATCTGATACGACTGCCACATGATCATGAAAGAATACAATATCTCCTGCCTGCCATTCATCTAAAGCGTATGGATCATTAGTCAGCTTAACTGCATGCGTTTCAAAATATGCAATTAAATTAGGCACCCTACGGAAATCAATATTAGAGTCTACAATATCTATATTATAGTTTTCTCTATTTCTTTGAATATCAGCATCTACCATTTCCTTTAGATTATAGCCAGCCTCCTTAAAGGCACGCCATACAACATCTGTACACACACCAACATCATCATTGGGATATCCACCAGCTACATAGCTTCCATCATATTTAGGATGATTTTCAGCATCCTTTCTAGCCCCTAACATGATATCCATATAGTCATCATGAATATCATTATCATAATTCACAGTGCTAGGCGTAAATGTAACATCAAAATCCGCATCTACATATGATTTTTTAGGTATAAGATTAAAGTAATTGGCATAATATAATCCAATACCACATAGTATCATTAAACTTAAGAGCAAAAATCTCTTAATTATTTTCTTCACCAATAATTAACTCCTTGGCATATGGTAATGAAGCAATCATATCACAATATGTATGCCATTCTTCTAACTTATGTGCTTTACGTGCATTATAGATATTCCGCAATGTTTCATAGTTTAAAGTAACCGTACGCATTTGATTGTAAGAAGATGGTAATAATTGAATCATTGAATACCAATATTCTTTATCCTTGTTTTCTAAATATTTAATACGTTGTGATTCGATAAATGATACGAATGTTTTAAACGCTTCTAAGCTTTCCTCATTCATATGATCTACGCTGAAATCATCTAATGTAAATTCTTTAGAGTGAATTTTATGCATAGTACTACATGAATTAGCAACTGTTCCTACTTTATAAGTATCAAATTCTTTCCACCAATATAAAGGAGCAGTAATATCCATGCTTACAAAAATTTGACGAACAAATTTACGATGATCACTACCTGCATTACATAAACGTTTCGCAAGGTCTAAATCATTTGGACCTAATACGCAGTTTCCTTCTTCATCAATATAACTATCTGCACGATTCCAACTATTTAATGGATTACGCGCTCCACGAATAGCGTTTTCTAAATTCATTACAGATATTCTTTCAACTTTAATCATTTCTTTACTCCTCCTAATCGTTTAATTCGATAATATAGTTTCACAACAGTTGATACCACAACAATTCCTATAGCAAGTGCTCCAGAGGAAGACATAACTTGCATAAACAATGCTGTTGCACCTGCAGTATTGTTGTTTAGAATTTCCATCATAGTATAATACATAGTTCCTCCTGGAACGAAACATATTAGACCACATATCAAAAACAAGGTTACTGGTGCTTTTAACTTTCGAGCCATTATTTCTGAATACAAAGACATTGCCATAGATGTGTAAAGCATTGTCAAGAATAAATTATAATGCCAAACATTTAGAGTTAAATGATATACAATAGCTCCGACACTTCCACATAACGAAGCATAAAAGACCTTTTCACCACGAATATTAAACATAATAGCAAATCCTAATGTTGCAAGAAAAGATGCAATTGCTAATTTAATCATTACATCACACCTCCTAGCAGACGAATCACACTAACAGCCACCCCAGCCCCTAATGCTATTGAAGTTGCGATTAATATTGCTTCAACTGCTCGAGCTATTCCAGACACTAAGTCCCCCGCTAAAGAATCTCGCACGGCATTAGTTATGCAGACTCCAGGAACTAATAACATGATGGTTGCGATAATAATTGTATCAGCTGATGTCCCTAATGAAAACTGACAGCTTAAATACGCCATCAATGTAATGAAAAAGCCACCAACACCATTATAAATGAATGAAGATACATCAAAACTCTCTAAATAATCTACTATAACTTTCACTAAACAGCCTGTCACAAATGAACATAATGCATCCTTAAAATCACCACCAAAAAAGAATGCGAAACCAAATGTTCCTATCCCAGCAAATAAATCTACAATATACCATGGATACTTAGGTGCCTTTATTATTTCATCTAATTTTCTATCTAATTCTTCTAAAGAAATAGGATCATTTTGTATACTTCTAGCCAACTTATTTACTGCGTCTATCATGTTAAGATTTGTACTTCTCTTATTAATACGTACATTAAGTGAATGTGTTTTCCCTTCATGTACAACAGTAACGAACACACCTGTTGGAAGTACAAAAGCATTTGCCTCCTCCACATGATATGCTTGACATATTTTCACGATGGTTTCTTCTACTCGGTAAGTTTCAGCCCCACACATTAATATAACTTGCCCAGCTTTGGTAGCTACCCTTAATAATTTATCCACAATGCCCCCACCTTTAATAAATTAATTATTTTATACATCAACATAATACTTATAATTTATTCATCTCTATCTTATATAATATCACATAAATTCACACATTACACCAACAATTTATTGTATATTTTTCTGTAGAATAATAGTGTACAAGAAATCTTGTATAATGAAACCTAATAGATGAGTGTATAATATGGCACTCAGGGCTTGTGAAAGTTGTCCTCTCTTTGAAAACACCGTTCCCCTTACGGTGTTTTCTTTTGTATATAAAAACATCATAAATACGACAAAACGCATTTATGATGCCTTACTTAATTTAAAACTACATTAATTATTTCTTTCAATTGATTATCTTCTATAGTTGCCTTGATAAAAAATGTACGGTGCTCTGAATTAATGTCATATACTACTACAACACCAAAGTCATACTTCAAAATAATATAATCATCAATTGTTGATTCTTGACACTCACCGTAAGTCCCGGCAAGTTCTGCACCTTCTGTTTCAAAAGATGCACGTAAACACATTTCATATTCACTATAAGTAAAATCGACTTGTGCAACGGTATTGTTAATTGTTGTATATCGCAATACTTCTATTTGATCACTTAAAGTTATAGTTGTTCCTACAGCATTATTAACAGCTTCAAGTGTATCATATGTTTTAATTGGATTTACAACCATCATTGGTGGTACATCTTCTTGTACCTCTTCTTTTGGCGCTTCTCCACATCCACTTAGCATTAACAATACTAAAAGACCTTTTAAAATCTTACGCATTATGCTAAGCCTCTTTCAACTAAAATAGCACGATATTTATCTGCTTCTTCAAAGTTCTTTTCTGCCTTAGCAGCATTCCATTTATTAAATGTTTCTTTGTCTTCTTCAGTTAATTTAATTTCAGGGAAGAAAATTCCTAAAATTTCTAACATCTTAACTAATGTAGCTTCTTTGTCTTTCGCAAGTTCGAAGTTAATTTCTCTTGTACGAATTAATTGGTTTAATTCTTTAACGACTTCATAAACTACGGTAATCGCATTAGAAATATTTAAATCATCATTTAAAGCATCAATGAATGGTTTCATAGCTACTTCATCATACTTACCAACATAATCAACATTAGCTAATTGTGCTTTAATTTCTAGTTGTTTAATAGGCATTTTTATCTTCTCTAATTCTTTCTTAGCTGTATCTAATACTTCATCAGAGAAGTTAAGTGCTAATCGATAATGTGTGTTAAGCATCATCCAACGGATAGCATTACCACCATGCATATCAATCATTTCATTTGCTAATAATCCATTAGCTAATGATTTACTCATCTTAGCACCATTTACATTAAGCATCGCATTATGAATCCAATAATTTGCGATTGTGTTGTCATTAAGTGCACGTGATTGCGCAATTTCATTTTCATGATGTGGGAATTTTAAATCTGTACCACCCATATGAATATCGATTAGCCCATTATCAAATTGTTTATTAATCATTACTACACATTCTGTATGCCAACCAGGTCTACCTTCACCCCAAGGAGAATCCCAACGTAAACCTTCTTCCATCTTTTTCCATAACGCAAAGTCTAGTGGTGATTTCTTCTTATCATTTTCATCTACTCTTGCGCCAACTTTTAAATCTTCGATGGTATTCTTCGATAATTCACCATAATGCTTATCACTTTCAACATCGAAGTAAACATCTCCATCTACTTCATATGCTGAACCAACCTTTACTAAACGATCAATAAAGTCAATGATTTCATCCATTGTTTCAGTAACTCTTGGTGTATAAGTAGGCATCAATACATTTAAATTAGCACGAATTTGATTATATGCTTTAATGTACTTTTCACTAACTTCACTTTCACTAACACCTTCTTCTTTTGCACGGTTAATAATCTTATCATCTACATCAGTGAAGTTAACCATTTGACGTACATTGTATCCTTGGAATTCCAATGATCTTCTAAGAACATCAAATACGATCATATTACGTGTATTTCCTACATGTGGATAGTTATACACTGTAGGACCACATAAATACATACTGATTTCATTCTCTTTAATTGGTTTTACTTCTTCTTTTTGATTTGTAAGTGAATTGTATAAATACATAATCTTTCCTCCTATAAAAAAACGCCTCTAACAAGAGACGTATATTAAACGTGGTTCCACTCCATTTGAACACAAGGTTCCTCTTAACTATAACGTTGTTACCGTACTTATCTACATATCGATAAGTCCCTCCAAGGTGCATTCTCTATTAGTATCATATCTTTTCCCACCAGCCAAAGACTCTCTTAAATTACCCTAATAGTTCTTTCCTTTTCATCGGTTTACCTAATTTAGAATATCATATCTATTTTTGATATGCAAGTTCTTCTTTAATTCTTGTCATCATATAAAGCTTAGACTTTTTAAGTGATTTCTCAACAAACTCAATTCCATCTAAGCATCCTTTCGCATATGCATCTTTCTTACTGTTAGAATAACGGCGACGCTCATTACGTAAATCATCTTCTAATAACGAAAGATTCTCTTGGCAAAACTTTGCCTTTTCTTTAAACATATCAATCATTCTACGATGACCTTCCATATAGTATCCTCGATAACTTTGAGAATATGAAACGTTATCTAATAAGTCTACAAAGTACGAATAACGTGTTCCGTTTGGTTCAACTCTATTCTTTTCTCCTACATCAGGACGTACATAAGTTCTGCCAGACACCTTATGAGCTATCATATCCTCAAGTGTATCATAACCATTTCTTTTCGCAGAATTATCTACTTCATTCTTAATTACTTTCCCAAAATCTGAAATAGTAATATTTACTACATTATCATCATCATTATCTAATTGCGCAAATAAATTATCAAAGAATTCATCTAAGTTTTCTCTTCTATTTGCCATTTGAACTCACACTACTTTCATTTCCATAAATTGTACCATCTTTAACTAATCCATCTTTACGTAAGATTGTTTCAAGTACACTCATATCGCTATTTAAATCAAGAATATCTTCTTCACATAGTTGCATTGTGATTGTTTTCAACGCTTCATTAACAAGAATAATAGTCTTACGAAGCTTTGTTTCAATCTTATCAATATCCTCATGCTTAGAATTACTACTAATTAACTTAACATAGCTGCTTAAGATATTAACTAAGATTGGTAGATAATATTGGTATAACTTCACAAGCTTTTCCTTGTTTTCAGGATACTTAGTTTCTATCATACTAATTTGCTTCAGCATGGCTGTTGTTTGGTATAAATCATTAGTAATTTCTTCTTTACGAATATCAATATTTAAATCATCAATCACTTTAATATAATATGCCGCACTATTCTTATCTACCTTTGCTTCACTACTGCTTTTTTCATTGACGTGTTCTTTAACTACAGCTTTCTTCTCAACCTCAGGTTCAACAATACTACCTACTGCATAACCTGTTGTTTCTTCTAAAATCTGGTCAATCATCTTAGCATGTGTTCCAGAGAAATACTCTGAGAATTCTGAAAAACGACAAATATACTCATTATCATAGTATACATCTAATTCAACATTTCTATTCTTCGATAGATTATTTGCTCTTAAAATAATATTATCACTAAGCTTTAACTCATCATGCTCTGCAAAGTATGAACGCATTGCTTTGTTGAACTTAGTAAGCTTCGATTTACTAATATTTAAACCTTTAGAATTATCTTTTTTATATTCTTTTCTTTTGGCATTATTAAAAATGGCGTATGCTATCCCAAATAACACTAAAGTTCCACCAATGCTACCTCCCTCTAACAGAGAACTAATACCAAAGAATAAGAACATTAAACCTAAAAAGGAACTCATTCCACATCTCCCCTTAATATACGACTTTTATTATACCACATTAAGTGCCCTTTCGCATATATTAATATATGCATTTACTACTGATATCTCTCAAAAACAAAAAGACCGAATATTTCTATCCGGTCTAATTTCTTATTGGAACATACTTTCGTATAAAGCAATATACTTACTAGCACTATTATCCCAACTTACATCAACTTCACGACATGCTTTAACCATATTTTGATAATCTTCTGGTCTGTCATAGTAGAAATCTACTGCACGTCTGAATGTGAATAAGAAGTCATCACCTGAGTAAGATGTGAAGCTGAAGCCCCAACCTTCTTTAGTGAATTCATTGTATGGCATTACTGTGTCCTTTAATCCACCTGTTTCACGAACTAGTGGTACACAACCATAATGCATAGCATTTAATTGAGAAATACCGCATGGTTCAAATAATGAAGGCATTAAGAATAAATCACAACCTGCATAAATTTGATGTGCTAATTCTTCATTGTATCCACAATAGAAGCATACACGACGTTTATAACGATATTCATATCCTTTTAAGATATTTTCATAGTTAGTATCACCACTACCTAAGATAACTAATTGTACATCTTGACTTAATACATCAGTTAACTTATCGATTAATAATGGTAATCCTTTTTGCCATGTTAATCTTGTTACAATACCAACAAGCATAGTATCTTTAGATTTACGTAAACCTAAACGTTCTTGTAATGCTAATTTATGTTTAGCTTTACTTGCTTGAGTATTTAATAATGGGAATGGTAAATACTTGTCAGTCTTAGGATCCCAAGCTTCTGTATCAATACCATTAACGATACCACTTAAATCTTCTCTACGAAGTTCAAGTACGTTTTCCATATTTTCACCGAAATATGGAGTTAAGATTTCCTTAGCATATGTTTCAGATACTGTAGTTACTTTATCAGCATAAACGATAGCACCTTTCATGAAGCTAATGCTGTCACGGAAACGTAATTTCCCGTTGTTGAATAATTCTTGAGATAACCCAAACAATGATTCTAATACAACTGAAGGGAAAATACCTTGGAATGCCATGTTATGGATTGTGAAGACATGTTTAATTCTTGCATATCTTTCATCATTATAATATCTTTCTTTACATAATACTGGAACCATACCTGTATGCCAATCATGTTCATGAATGATATCAGGGAAATAATTTAAGTGTTGTAGCATTTCTAATACTGCAACTTGGAAGAATGCGAAACGTTCACCATCATCTGGATATCCATATAATCCATCTCTTTCAAAGTATGGAGCATGTTGGATGAAGTAATACTTAACTCCATCAGTTTCCTTAGTGAATACTGTAGCAACACTTTGGAAATATCCAAATGAAACATTAAATGTTCCTAAATCTTCAAATGAATCACGATGTTTTTCAGCAATACTCTTATATAAAGGTAATACTACGCGAACATCTTGGCCTTGTTTTACTAAATTCTTTGGTAAAGCACCGATAACGTCAGCTAATCCACCACTCTTAACAAATGGTAAACCTTCACCAGCAACAAATAGAATTGATTTCATATTTATCTCTCCTATACGATATCAAACTTTTTAATATAAAGAGGTTCACTAGAATTTGATTTAATTGTAGTCTTATGAACAACTTTAACTAATTTATCAATAACTGCATGTTCAATATGAGTACCTTTACCAATATATGATTCAGCCATTACTACGCAATCTTTAACAACTGCGCCTTCTTCAATTGTAACTGCACGTCCGATAACACTATTGATAACTGTACCTTTAATGATACATCCATTAGCGATAGCACTATCTTCGATAATAGCATCTTGTCCATATACTGTTGGAGCAGAGTCAGATGTACTTGTATAGATAGGCCATTTCTTATCAACGAAATTACGAATAATTTCTGGTTTCTTTAACCACATACTACTATTGTAATATGATTGTAAGCTGTTAACACAAGCTACATATCCTTTGAATGGATAACCTTTGATTTCTAAATGATCTACACGATCATGTAAGATATCTTGGAAACGATAGAACATTGAAGTTTCTTTAGCTTCTTTAACTAATTTTTGGAATACATCAATCTTCATAACATATGTTTCTAATGAAACATTCCTTTCATGAGAGTTACCACGGTTATAATCAAATGCGATAACATCTTTCTTAGTATTTAATGATAAGCATTCACATCCTAAGAAATTGTCTTTAGCGTCTTCAACTGCTTTATAAGCAACTGTAACTTCAGCACCAGACTCAACGTGAGCTGCTAATAAATCTTCAAAATTCATTGTATAAATATAGTTACAAGGAGCAATGATAACATAGTCTTTCTTTGATTCTGTAATATATCTCATGTTGTCAGTGAATGCATTAATATCTGTATTATAAGCTTCGTTAGGTAAACGATTTTCCATACCTAATAAACGAATACCGCCAGATTTAGTATTAATGTTGTATTGACGTCCTTCACCGATATGATCAATCAATGAACGAGGTTTATCTTTAATAAATACATTAATTTCATTGATATTAGAGTTTGAAAAGTTAGATAATACAAAGTCTACAAGACGATAACGTCCCATAAATGATGTTGCACCAAGTGGACGATATTCGCCAATACCTTCGATGCTATCACGTCTTAAATTAACAATACCAACTGCGTTACACATTATTTAACACCTCTCGTTTCATTAGATACTAATAGGATAGTTTCACTATCAGCATCACCGATGACTTCATTATCACCAATTACTACACCAGGTGCAATAATTGCTCTAGTTACTTTTGCACCGCGTCCAATAACAGCATCAGGCATAACTACACTGTCGCGTACAACAGCTTCTTCTCCAACACTTGCGTTAGTATAAATTACAGAGTTGCGTACTTCACCTTCGATCATAGCACCTTGATTAATGTAAGCATTGCAAATTGTAGCTTTCTTACCAACATATTGTGGGCTTGTGTTAACGTCTTCAGTATAAATTTTCCATTCTGGATCATGAAGGTTAAGAACTGGTTCTTCCCCTAATAAGTCCATATTTGCTTCCCAAAGAGAATCAATAGTTCCAACATCTTTCCAATATCCTCTGAATTGATAAGCGAATAAACGTTTACCATCATCTAATAACTTAGGAATGATGTTCTTACCGAAATCGTGTTCACTAGTTTCGATATCTTTATCTCTTAATAATTCGCGTTTTAATAATTGCCAATTAAAGATATAAACACCCATACTTGCTAAATTAGATTTTGGTTCAGCAGGTTTTTCTTGGAATTCATAAATTTTATTATTTTCATCAGTATTCATAATACCGAAACGGCTAGCTTCCTTCATAGGAACTTCTAATACAGCGATAGTAACGTCTGCTTCGTTCTTTCTGTGTGCTGCTAACATTTTAGAGTAATCCATTTTGTAAATATGGTCACCTGATAAGATTAATACATATTCAGGTTCATATTGGTCGATAAAATCGATATTTTGAGTAATGGCATCAGCAGTACCACGGTATACACCGAAACCAGCTGTAGTTTCTCTTGGAGGTAAAATGAATACCCCACTATCTTTACCGTCAATACCCCATTTTTGACCACCTGCACAATAAGAATTTAATAAAATAGATTCATATTGTGTTAATACACCAACTACATCAATTCCACTATTAGCACAATTGCTTAATGGGAAGTCGATGATGCGGTATTTACCACCATAATACACTGCTGGCTTAGCGATAGAACGTGTTAAGCTTTCTAGACGTGTTCCTCTACCACCAGCTAGTATCATAGCTAACATAGACTCGTTTCTCATAGAAAAACTCCTTTCAATTATATTTTGTTTTGTCATTACATATATTATAGCATAACAAAAAAATATTGCACTTATTTTTCTCACATTTAATCAGGATTTTTGAAAGGAGGTGAATTAATTGCGAAATCACCTTAATTCATGTAATTATATGAATGAATGTACATCATTAAACGCTAATATTCCTAGAACATTTACCGAACAAATCCCTCCCATCAAAAATACCCGAGTGCTCTCCCTAGTTGAATTACTCTGCTTCAATTTAAACCAAGTTGTGATTCTTGATTATCAAGGCACTACCATAAAAGGAGTGTTAGAATACGTAGGAGACACTTATGTAGTAATTCATGATTTAAAATCACAAACGAAAGTATTATATTTCATTAATCAAACTAACAGCATTACCTTTGATGATGATATACGATATATGAAATAAGGTATCCAAAATGGATACCTTTACTCTTTAAAATAATCTTTTATTAATGATACAAAATATAATGAACCAGTAATTATTAATAGCCCCTTTTTAGTTTTGAGATATTCAATTGCCTTAGTGTAATCTTCAAAGAATTGATACGCATTGGGATAATCCTCTTTATGAGATGCACGTTTATTCTCAAATGTTGTTACCACTACTTCTTCACTTACTTTTCTCAATTCTTCTAGCATACAATCTACTGGTTTATCTTTAAGTGCTGCAAACACAATATATGTTGGCATATGATACGCTTTAATTGTTTCGCATAAAGCCTTTATTCCTTCATCATTATGAGCACCATCAACATAAATATTTGGTTCTTTAGAAACTTTCTCAAACCTTCCCGCCCAAGGATATTTAAACCCTTCAATAATACTGCCATCGCTAATATTTATACCTAAATGCCTTAACTCTTCAATAATTCCTAATGCAGTTGCCGCATTATATCTTTGGTATAGTGCCACATCACCTAATACTAAGTCTAAATCATGGTATCTAAGCTTTAAATTAGGATACTCTACCACTTCTAATGGTTTAACCATTTTAATAGAAGCTCCAACTTCCATAGCCTGCTTCTCAAATACATCAAGGCATTCTTTTTTATTCTCACTAGTCACGCATCTTATATTAGGCTTCAAAATACATGCTTTTTCATAAGCAATCGCCTCTAAAGTATCACCTAAAAACTGAATATGATCCATTCCAATATTCGTAATGCAACAAACTAGTGGATTAAGCTCTGTTGTAGCATCTAATCTACCGCCCATTCCTGCTTCAAAGATGGCATAGTCTACATTTTGTTCAAGGAAATAGTAGATTGCTAGTATAAAGTCAATTTCAAACATATTTAAGCCATACTCATCAAAAACAGGCATATATGTATTAGCTAGACGCAATAAATCATCATCACATATATTAACACCATTAACGCGGATACGATCATTATGAACAATTAGGTGAGGACTAGTAAATGTTCCTACAGTATATCCCTCTTCCATCAAAATATGAGCAACATAATTTGTTGTAGAACCTTTCCCATTTGTACCTGCTATTTGAATAGCTTTTAAATTAAAGTGAGGATTATTTAATGTGGCTAGTGCATTATGAATACGACTTCTATCGCTCTTACTAGCGGTACGTTTATATAAATCGTTTAATAGGTCATCAATGTTTATATACATTATAATTCCTCCCTTCAACAATATTTTAGCATATTTACATAAATTATTAATTCGAAATATACATTACCACAAAAATATTGTAGAATTATAAAGAAAAGTGAGGTACTAATATGGTATTAATAGGAAATGATTGGGATGCATTATTGAAAGATGAATTTGAGAAAGAGTATTACCAAAATTTAAGAAAATTCTTAGTTGATGAATATAATAATCATCGCATATATCCTAATATGCATAATATATTCAATGCCCTTAAATATACATCATATAAAAATGCCAGAGTAGTTATCTTAGGGCAAGATCCATATCACGGTGCAGGACAAGCACATGGACTATGCTTCTCAGTACAAAAAGGTGTACAAGTCCCCCCATCACTTAAAAATATGTATAAAGAACTACAAGATGATTTAGGATGCACTATCCCTAATCATGGTGAATTAACTAAATGGGCTAATCAAGGTGTGTTATTACTTAACACAGTATTGACCGTAAGAGAAGGACAAGCTAATTCACACAAGAATAAAGGATGGGAAATCTTAACTGACCGCATTATTAGTATTATGAATGAAAAGAAAGAACCTGTGGTATTTATTTTATGGGGTGGTAATGCGAAAGCTAAACGAAGCTTAATTACTAATTCCCATCATTTAGTACTTGCAGCTGCTCATCCTAGCCCATTATCTGCATATAACGGATTCTTTGGGTGTAGACATTTCTCAAAAGCCAATAGTTTCTTGCTTGAACACGGGCTTAAACCTATTGATTGGCAAATAGATTAAAAGAAACGAACCTTACGGTTCGTTTTTAGTTTATAGATTAATCTTCAAATACTAGTTCAGTATCTAGGAATTTATCCATTATCTTAATGCTGCCCTCAACATCCTTTAAGCTAATGATAGAATATGGTCCATGACAATAACGAATGACAATCCCCATTAGAGTACTCTTACATCCTGTAGTAGCTGTATTCATAGCTGCTGCATCACTACCACCAACCATGATACAACTTCTTTGCATTTCTTCACCACAAGCTTCCGCAGCTGATTCTAGGTATTTCACAAGTTGACGATCAGCAATTAAACTTGGGTCAGAAATTAACAATGCAGGGCCTTTACCAACACGATTATCACCCGCTTGATCACATGGACGATCATTTGAAGGCGTTACGTCAAATGCAATTCCTACCTCAGGAGAAATACGTTTAGCAGCAACTAAGCCACCTCTTGTACCAACTTCTTCTTGTGTAGAGAACACAAAGTAAACATCATTGTAGTATGCTTTATTATCTTTTAATAATTCCATTTGCATAAAGCATCCCACACGGTCATCAATTGCCTTTGCAACAACCAAGTCGTCAGTTAGATGTTCAAAGTATGAATCATATGTAGCCACATCACCAATCTTAACAAGCTTTTCAGCTTCTGCTTTAGTAGATACACCTAAATCAATATACAATTTAGTAACATCACGATTAGAGCTATCAAACCCACCGTTACATCCAATAACACCCTTTTGACCATTTTCGAATACTACCTTTGACATGTATACCATTGGTAACCAGCCAAAGCCTAATAATTTGAATGTTAATGTACCATTTTCATTAATCTTAATAACTTGGAATCCTACTTCATCCATATGAGCAGATACCATTACTTTTTTCTTATTTTCGCCATATCCTTTTTTGAAAACAATTAAATTTCCTAATGCATCACTCATCACTTCATCACCATACTGTGCGATATCAGCTTTAATATAGCGACGTACTTCTTCTTCGTAACCTGCTACCCCTATCATGTTACATAATTCTTCTAATTTCTTTGTTTCCATAACTTTATCCTCCTATTTACTTAATTCATCATTCAACGATGATGCTGTAACCTTTTCTTGATACCATGCCTTATATGATTCAATGAATAATTTCTGTGCTTGATTAACAGTGATATCATGATTAAACAAATCCTTCAAGATTGACATATAATCCCCCTTATAATAATACTCAATAGCCTCTTGATACATATTGTCAGGTAAACCAAGTAATGGTATATGCGTAGCATCCATTAATGATTTCGTATAATTCTTACGATTAATATCTTCTCTGAAATCAAGCTCTGCATTATCATGTAGATATAATAATTTATCACTATTATCAACAAATAACTGCATCACTTCTTTACTCTTTAAAAATTTCATTACCGCATGTGCTGCACTAGGCTCATTAGTATCATCCTCAATCGCAAAGCCTTGATAATCAACTAATGGTGTAATCTCAACTCCTCGATATGTTGGGAACTTATTAATTACTAATGCACTACCATGGAATGCCATCGGTGTATCGATATCCATAAATGTTGTAACTAACCCAAATGGTGCTGTTTCACTAGTATATACACTTTCTAATTGCCATACATAATCATCAGCATCATAAGGTGTATATACTATTTCGCGTTTCCCACTAGCAGTAACATCATTTTTCTTCACAGCTAAAGGAAATTTACCTGCATTATATATAAATTCTAATGCTGTTTTGAATTCCTCTGTATCAAAGCCTGGCTTATCTCCCTCTAGTGTAGGAAATAACCTAAAGCCTGCTGAAATCATATAATATGAAATAGTTTGTTCATTAAAGCATAATGGGAAATACGTTAATAATTCTTTCCCTTTGTATGTTGGAATATCATATGAGTATCTTGAAGCAAGTGTAAATATCTTATCAAAGTCATCAATACTATCAGGTAATCCATCTTCATTACTATCTACTTCCATATTAACACCTAGGCTCTCCAACATTGTTTTATTGTATAGAAAAGCAATTCCATCAAGTGTATATGGCATAAAATAGTTTTCAATTGGAATTTGGTATTCCATTGTTTTAGGTAATCCTAATTCATCACGTAATTCATATAAATGATCTATATAATACGTTAACATAGTTTCTTCCGCATATATAATATCAATATCATCTTTATATAGAAGGCTACCAATAACTTGTGACTCCTCAAGTTCACCTTCTTCACTTAGAGTTATCAGTCCCTTGTGATTTGGATATGTAGTATCCCATAAATCAATAATAGCTTGTTGCAAGTTAACAGGAAGGTTTCCAATCTTAATCTCAGCATCTTTTTCAATTAAGAATGCATCCTCCTCGTAACAAACTCCATCTTCTTCTAGAGTACATATATCTTCTACTATTTCTTCAGTTTCTTCTATTATAACTTCATCTTCTTTCGTACAGCCTATTAATAATACGATACAAAGAAGTAGTAATCCTATTCTTTTCATAGTTATCACTCCATGTACATCATTATAGCACATATCTTTAATATTTAAAGTTCAATAAATTTAAGCATAAAGAAAACCACTATGCTAACAGCTTAGTGGTTCATTTTTTAGCTTGTACTACTTCTTTAAATATAAATATAACTGACTCACAGCTGTTGCTGATGATAGAGTAAACCAAATTACAAATATTTGTTGTGCAGTTCCTTGAGTATTAATAATAGCCATGCAAATACAAATAGTAGCGATAAAGAAACACACAGCTGATACTAAATGGTACTTTTTATACTTATTCTTAACACCAATAATTTCATTCGTTTTATCCCTTATAAATGGTATATCATCTTCACTAAGATAATCATCATGAATTAAATAATCAGAAGAAACATGGAACAGCTCTGATATATTACGTAGATTAGTTAAATCGGGTGTTGATTCGCCTAACTCCCATCGTGAAATTGCTTGTCGTGAAACGCCTAATCTATCCGCTAATTGTTCTTGTGTAAAACCACTTTGTTTTCGTAATTGAATTAATTTTTCTTTAAAAGTCATAGCACGTTCTCCTTATAATCTAAGTAATCACATTGTACATATTTTAATAATTATATACCACCACATATATGTGGCATTCCCGCAACTAACTATAACATTTTCATAACATCCTATTGCTTATGCTAGTTGCATCAATATATTTCACAATAATCTACAATCACTTCAAAATATAAAGATAAACCACTATACGAGATAGTGGTTTGTTTCTTATTTATTCGTCAACACAACAACCGATAACGGTGCAATCATTTCCTTCTCAATTGGTTCACTACTTACTACTACTTCACCTTCCATTAATGGAATGAAGCCAAATGTAGGATTGAAACAGATTGTTAGGTTGTAATCTCCATCTTCAAGACTATACTTTAAAGCTCCATTAGGTAGACTTTCAAAAGCAATGTGCTCTGCAATATCCTCATATGTGCGATAACTAAATAAAGGATATTCTTTTCTGATTGCGATTAACTTCTTAGTGAATTCTACTACTTCTAGATATTCATCTTTTCTTTCATAGTCTAATTTATTGATTTCATCTTTCGCATTATATGTGTTATGACGAAGTCCTTTCGTACGACAGAATTCTTCACCAGAATGAATGAATGCGATACCTTGAGCTAATAATACACCAGCTAATAATAGCTTAGCACGTTTACGGAAGTTTTCTTCTCCTTCACCGTAACAGCACATTTGAATCTTATCATATGCAGTAGCATTATCATGACATTCTACATAGTTAATAGATTGTCTAGGTGAAATGAAGCATGTTGTATAGTGATTTCCACATAGTACACGTTTCATATTGTCAATTTGCCCTACATCCCCAGTAAGATAGCCCTTCGCATAGCCTTCACTTTCGCCACTTTTACCCTTAGTGATATCACGGAAAGCATCATTAAAGAATCCAACATTAGGCATTGATACAGCATTAAACATATGAGCTTTTTGCTTATCTTCAAGCATTGTAGGCATATTCCAACCTTCACCATAAACTAAACCATGAGGTTTACGTTCATGTACTAACTTTTCAATTAGATTCATCGTCTCAACATCTAATATACCCATTAAGTCAAAACGGAATCCATCAATATCATATTCTTCCATCCAATATTTAATGGAATCAAGGATATACTTACGTGCCATTGGCATCGTAGAATCAAAGTCATTACCACAGAATGAACCATTAGATACTTCTCCTCGTTCATTAATACGGAAGAAATAGTTAGGCAATGTCTTTTCAAAAGCTGATTTTCTTCTATCATACATATGGTTATATACAACATCCATTACTACTTGTATACCTTCAGCATGTAGCTTTTGAACCATTCTCTTTAAGTCTACAACACGACTATAAGGATCTAATGGATTAGAAGCATAAGAGCCTTCTGGTACATTATATTGGCTAGGATCATATCCCCAGTTATAGATAGTAAATTTATTTTCTTCATCAACTGTATAGAAATCATAAATAGACATTAATTGTAAATGTG
Organism: Erysipelotrichales bacterium; assembly: GCA_017532345.1. Taxonomy (GTDB): domain Bacteria; phylum Bacillota_I; class Bacilli_A; order Erysipelotrichales; family Erysipelotrichaceae; genus SIG230. Next base: position 14,839 of record JAFXJJ010000015.1, on the reverse strand, counting down.
TAATACCTAATGTTTTTAAATAATCAAAACCTGCCACTTCACCTTTAGATGTACGTAATCCTTCAGTCACTAACCCCTTGAACGTAGCACGCGCGCAGTCAGTTAGACCACTACTAAAGTCACGTACACTAGTTTCATAAATGATAGGTGTAGTTACTGGTTCTACTGGAATCTTAGTAACAGCTGTTTTCTTTGGATTAATAACGATACTCCCATGCTGGTTAATACCGCTACTCTTTGCATATGGATCTGATGTAACCATAACTTCGTTATCACGATTAATGATATACACATAACTCATACCATCTAAGTTACCCTTAATATCAGATACATATACACCATGTTCACTACGCTTCATATAGTAAATATCTGGTTCAGAACGATTTACCTTATCAAATACTTCTAATAATACTTGTGAAGCTGTAGGTGCCCAAATCTTGAATACTGTATGGTCTTCATGATAAGTAGCTCCTAAATCATCTCCAGCATAATAATATTCATCATTAAACTCTTTAGTTCTTACAATATTACGATACTTAACATGTGAACGATATCCATGCTCATCTACCACATAAAAATATGACCCCACTTTGAATCCAGGGAACATTTTAGCTGTATATATTACTCGATCATCTCGATATTCTTTATTAATTATCTTTAACTTTTCTAATGGAAGATTTCCTTTAGAAACATAGAACTCATTACATTCTCCACCATAGAAGAATTTTGCCACTTCAATACGAAGATGGTCATATGCATCAATATATGTTTGTATACTATCATTCATATATAATCACCCCTGAGAAAACTGTTTCTATTTTATAATATACCAAAAAGAACCCTTTGGCAAGGTTGACACCCATCAAATTTTAGGACCCACAAATCGCGCAAAAAAAGGAGATGCTGTATAAAGCTTCTCCTTAAAATAAGTACTAATTAAAGTGTAACTTTTTCTGTATGCCAAATATCGCGAACGTATTCTTCAATTGTTCTGTCACTTGAAAAATAACCACTCTTCGCAATATTAACAAGACATGTCTTAGCCCAATATTCACGATTTTGATAACGTTCTTCAACTCTCTTTTGAGCTTCTTTGTAAGATTCAAAGTCAGCACATAACATATATTCATCGTTATCGAACATTAATACATCATAAAGCATCTTGAATTCTTGTGGGTTTGGACAAATATCACTGTAAGCAAATGTGTCAATAATTCCCTTAATATCTTTATTAGTATTGTAGTATTTCCATACATCATAAGTACCACTACGACGTAATGTATCTACTTCATCAGCCTTAAGACCGAAGATTTGACAGTATTCTTCTCCTACACATTCACAAATTTCAACGTTAGCACCATCTAATGTACCAAGTGTAATAGCACCATTCATCATGAACTTCATATTACCTGTACCACTTGCTTCTTTACCAGCAGTAGAGATTTGTTCAGATACATCTGCAGCATTCATTAAGATTTCCGCAACACTTACAGAATAGTTAGGAATAAATACTACTTTTAACTTAGTATTAACTTTAGGGTCATTATTAATCATCTTACCTAGCGAGTTGATTAACTTAATAACCTTCTTAGCGAAATGGTATGCAGGTGCAGCCTTAGCAGCAAAGATAAATGTACGAGGATACATATCAAAGCTTGGGTTAGTCTTTAATTGATTGTATAAGTACATAATATGCATACAGTTCAATAATTGACGTTTATAAGCATGTAGACGTTTAGCTTGTACGTCAAAGATAGAATTAACATCTACTTCTACGCCTGTAACATCTTTAATATACTTAGCTAAGATTTCTTTACGTTGACGTTTAACGTCTAAGAATGCCATTTGTAGTTCTGGATTATCAACATGATCCATTAAGTCTTCTAAACGTTCTGGATGTTTCTTGAAGTCACTACCAATGTATTGTTCTAATAACTCAACTAATTGAGGGTTAGAATATAATAACCATCTACGGTGTGTAATACCATTAGTCTTGTTGTTGAAGCGTTCTGGGAATGTTTGATAGAATGAATGGAATACATCCTTCTTTAAGATTTCAGTATGAAGCTTAGCAACACCATTAACTGAACTTGAACCAACGATAGCTAAGTTAGCCATATGAACTAAACCACCTTTAATGATAGCCATATTCATAGCTTCACCTAGAGGTACATATTTATTGTGTAATTGTTGCATGAAACGACGGTTGATTTCTTCGATAATCATGTATACACGTGGTAATAATGTTTGCATATAAGTTGTTGGCCACTTTTCTAATGCTTCAGATAATACTGTGTGGTTAGTATATGCAAATGTTCTCTTACATAAATCCCATGCATCATCCCATTCATATTTGAAATCATCCATTAAAATACGCATGAATTCAGGAATAGCTAATACTGGATGTGTATCATTTAATTGAATAACATTCTTCTCTGCAAAGTTATTCATTGTCTTATATACACGCATATGTGTTCTTACAAGTGAAGATAAACCAGCAGACACGAAGAAATATTGTTGTTTTAAACGTAAATATTTACCATGTTCTGTTGAATCATCTGGATAAACGTTCATACAGATTTCATTTACTTCTTTTAAGTAAGTTGCGAAATCCTTATTTGGAAGAATTTCACTTGGTTCAGCATCCCATAAACGTAATGTATTTGTTTCTCTTGTATCATAACCAACGATTGGTACATCACAAGGTACAGCACGTACATGTTCTGCATCTAAGTGTTGAACAACTAACTTACCATTTTCATCTCTGTTCATTTCAATTCTTCCCCAGAATTTTACGTCAACAGCATGTTTAGGCTTACGGATTTCCCATACGTTACCGTTAGTCATCCAATAATCAGGTACTTCAACTTGGTATCCATCAACAATGTTTTGTTTGAATAATCCATAGCGATAACGGATACAGTTACCATTACCTACATAGTCTAATGATGCAAGTGAGTCTAAGAAACAAGCAGCAAGTCTACCTAAACCACCATTGCCTAAACCAGCATCACTTTCTTGATCTTCCATTTCATTGATATCAATACCGAAGTCAGCTAAGCCTTCTTTAACGATATCATAAATACCTAAGTTCATTAGGTTGTTTGTCAATAAACGACCCATCAAGAATTCCATAGAGAAATATGTTACTTGTTTGTAACCTTTCTTAGCTACAAGGTCTTTAGCTTCTTTCCAGTTAGTAGAAGCGTATTCACGTACCATTGTACCTAAAACTATATATTTTTCACTGATATGTGCTAATTCAATACTTCTACCGAATTTCTTGATAATTCGTTCTTGATACTCCTGTTTAAATTCCTCTTTGTTAGCAAACATAAAGTCCCCTCCATTTTGTCATACACAACTATTGTAAAGAATATTGTAAAATATGTCAAAGAAAAAAAGTGTTATATTGAAGCATTTCCCACTTTTTTAAAAATAATACCTAGCAAAATTGCTAGGTATTATCATTTTATGCTGTTTTATTGCTATTTTTTTGTTTCTTTCTTTGTTGTTTTCTTAGCTGTAGTCTTTGTTTCTTTTTTAGCTCTTGTAGTCTTCTTTGGTAACTTCTTTGGAGTACATTCAAATACAATACCAGCGAATGGAGCTAAGCGAATATCAATACTATATGGACGACGATGTGCAGGTTCTTCTTCAGCAGTAATTACTGTGTAGTTACACATATTGCATCCACTATAAATATCCTTTTCACTGTTGATTAATTCTAAGTATTCACCATATACAGGTACACCAACTCTGAAGTGTTCATATGAATTAGGAGTCATATTTAATACAACTACATAATCATGTTTCTTATCTCTTCTTAGATAAATGTAAACACTTTGGTCACCATTATCTGCATCAATCCATTCAAATCCATTATAATCATAATCTAATTCATGGAATGCTGGATGTGCTTTATAGATTAAGTTTAAGTCACGAATGTAACGATGGAATGAATCATGCATTGGATATTTTAATAAATGCCAGTCACATGATTTCTTTTCTGTCCATTCCATTAACATACCTAATTCATTACCCATGAAGTTCAATTTCTTACCAGGGTGAGTCATCATATATAGGTATACGTTTCTTGCTTGCGAGAATTTTTGTTCATATGTTCCCCACATCTTATCAACGATTGATCCCTTACCATGTACAACTTCATCATGAGAGAATGGAAGAATAAATCTTTCAGAATGGAAGTACATCATAGAGAATGTTAATGAATTGTGTTTATATTTACGATATACTGGATCCATTGCGAAATATTTAAGTGTGTCGTTCATCCAACCTAAGTCCCACTTATAGTCAAAGCCTAATCCACCATCTAATGTAGATCTAGTTACACCTTGATAGTCACTTGAATCTTCAGCAATCATCATAACGCCAGGATATTTATCATGTACATTATGATTTAAACGTTTCAAGAAGTATACAGCACCTTCATTTAAGCCAAGTGCTTTATTTCCCTTCCAGAAAATAACGTTACTTACAGCATCCATACGAATACCATCAACATGATAATATTCAATCCAGAAGCCTACTGATGACATTAAGAATGAACGTACTGTTTCACTCCATAAGTCGAAGTTTAAAGTACCCCATTCACTGAATCTATCTCTTTCATTATAGTACTCATATACTTGTCCACCATCAAAGTCTGCTAATCCATGAGCATCTTTAACGAAGTGTACAGGAACGAAGTCCATAATAACACCAATACCATTTTTGTGACATTCATTGATGAATGACATTAATTGTTTAGGTAATCCATATCTACTTGTAGCACTGTAATACCCAGTATCTTGATATCCCCAACTACCATCAAATGGATGTTCTGCTAATGGTAATAATTCAATATGTGTATATCCGTTTTCTTTTAAATATGGAATTAACATTTCTGGTAATTCAGCATAGTTATAATATGTTTCTTCTACATTTGGATCATCATCATCTTCAGTACGAACAACATCTTTTTTACGCTTCCAAGAACCAAAATGCATTTCATAGATATTTAATGGCTTATCAAAGTTATTTGTACGTTTATTAACAAATGCCTTATCACTCCACTTAAAACCTTCAATATCATATACTCTACTAGCTGTATTAGGACGTACTTCACTAGTAAATGCATATGGGTCAGATTTATAAACAACTGTATTTACACAAGTTTCAATATAGTATTTATAATTATCTAATTCTTTAGCTTCTTTAATAACTACTTGATAGATACCTCTATCATCAATCTTATTCATATATGTTGGTTCCCAATTATTGAATTCACCAACTACTGCTACTGCCTTAGCATTAGGAGCATATACTGTAAATGAATAACCTTTTTTAGCTTTATGTACACCAAATAACTTATACGCTTCAAGTGTATTACCTTCAAAAAATTGTTGAATAATCTTTTCCATATAATCTCCCTTTCTTATCTTTGAATTAAGGTAGTATAACCCTATACTACCTTAATCTTTTTTATTTTATGATCTCTTTCATGAATTCTTGATAAGCTTTAGTCTTAGTCTTAGCATCATCAATAGTAGTTCCCTTAACACAGAAGTAGAACTTACATTTTGGTTCTGTACCTGAAGGACGTACTGCAATCCAGCTTCCATCAGCTAAGAAGAATTTTAATACATCACTGCTTGGGAAATCAACTAGCTTAGTAACTGTATTATTTTCATAAGCTTCAAGTTTCTTGTAATCTTCAACACGTACAACTGCAACATCAGCGATAGCAGCAGGATGATTTTCACGAAGTGAACTTGTGATACGTTTGATTTCTTTAGCACCATCTTCACCTTTTAATGTTAATGAAGTTTGGCTTTCTTCATATGCACCAAATTCAGCATATAATTCATGTAAAACATCTAATAATGTCTTACCTTGTGCTTTGTAGTAGTTAGCACATTCAGAGATAATTAAGCAAGCTTGAACAGCATCTTTGTCTCTTACGAATGGTTGAATTAAGTAACCATAACTTTCTTCGTAACCAAATACGAAGTTTTTATCTTTATTAGTTTCATGTTCATAAATCTTAGAACCAATGAACTTGAATCCTGTTAATGTCTTTTCACATTCAACACCATATTTATTCGCAACTTTTTCACCTAAATCACTAGTTACAACTGTATTAAACATAACTGGATTTTCAGGCATTGTACCTGCATTCTTATGAGATTCGAATACATAGTTTAATAATACAGAACCAGTTTGGTTACCACTCATTAAATGATATTCACCATTTTGGTTAACGATAACACCTACACGGTCAGCATCTGGGTCAGTAGCAATTGCAATATCTGCACCATACTTTTCGCAATATTCTAATGCTAATTTATAAGCATCTTTTTCTTCTGGATTTGGAGTTAATGTATTAGAGAAATCTGGATCTGGTTCAGCTTGTTCTTTAACTAAGATGTAATCATATCCTGTTTCAGTTAATACACGTTCAACTAATACTCTTGCAGTACCATGTTGAGGAGTGAATACAACCTTTAAGTTAGATTTATCCATATCTGCATGTAATTGAATTTTCTTAACTTCTTCTACATATGGATCATCAACACTCTTATCAATCATATGAATTAATGCTTCTTGTTCAGCTGTTAAGTTAACAGTAATAGCTAATTCATCTTCAACTTCATTAACTGCAGCAATAACTTTATCCATTAATGCTGGAACTAATTGGCATCCTCTTTCGTCATATAACTTATAACCATTATATTCTTTAGGGTTATGTGATGCAGTAACAACGATACCACCTGCACATTCTAAATAACGAACTGCATATGATAATTCTGGAGTTGGACGAAGTGATGTAAATACATAACTAGGAATATTATAAGAAGCTAATACTCTAGCAGATTCCATTGCAAATTCATAAGAGAAATGACGGTTATCATAACCGATTGCAACACCTTTCTTATAATCAGTGTTTTCTAATAAATACTTAGCGAAACCCACGTTAGCTTTACGAATAGTATAAACATTCAAGCGATTACAACCAGGCCCTAAAACTCCACGCATACCTGCTGTACCGAATTCTAAGTTAGTGTAGAATGCATCTGCAATTTCTTTTTCAGTCATTGCTTCTAATTGTTTTTTCATAGCTTCATCCATATTAGGATGGTTTAGCCACTTTTCATAAGTTACGTTACTCATTTTAATTATGCTCCTTTTATATATTATTGTTTTATTTATTATAACAAACATATTTTTATTTTTCCATAGTTCCGCTCTACATAAATTAAAGAAATAACTATTTCACTTAAAAGGACTTAAAAATAATGTTTTCTAACAAAATAAAAATCCGAGAAGATCTCGGATTCTATTGTTAATATGTATAATATTAACCAATAACTTTTTGTGTACGAAGGATTTCTTCGATAGTAGCAGCAGCTTGTGCTTCATCTTCACCAGTACAAGTAATAGTGATTTCTGATTGAGTAGGGATACCTAAAGACATAACACCCATAATAGATTTCATATTAACTTCACGGCCCTTATAAGAGATTTTTACTTCACTCTTAAATTTGCTAGCTGCATTTACTGCAACTGTTGCTGGACGAGCATGTAATCCTACTGGATCTACTACTAAACATTTAAATTCTGCCATTTTAATTTGCCTCCTCTGAATATAAACCTAAATACATTTTAATCTATTTTTCCAAATATTACAACACTTTGACCAAAAAAAATTATGCGCTTACAATACATTCCAATTTCGACAAAATACATAAATTGAAAACACATAAAAAAAGAGGAATAATCCTCTTATAAGTTTATTTTTCAGTAATTGTTAAGTTCTTAACCCACTTTTCTTTTCTTAAGAAATAGACTGAAATCCCCATTTTAACGAGGTCTGTCATTTGTCCGGCAATATAAACTACATAGATACTGAAATCTGTGAAATATGCGATGACAGCAATAATAGGAATATTGATACCCCACATAAAACAGCTATCCATCAATAAAGTAGCTTTTGTATCCCCACCAGACCGTAAGATGAAATAAGTTTCTGTATTAACCATATATATCCAAAATAGTACACCACATACACGGATTAGGTTGGCTGCTAATTCATGGGTATGAGGAGTCAAGTCATACAGGCCAGGGATAAAGTAAGAACTAGTAAACATCATACCACCAAATACTATTGCTAGTACAACAGAGAAGAAAATTAAATGATATGCATGTTGTCTAGCTTCATCAAGTTTATTTGCACCTAAGCGTTGACCAATTAAAATTGCTGTAGCACCGGCCATCCCTGCAAATAATGAGAAGAAGATATCAGTTACTGTTCCTGATACCGAGTATGCCGTAATAACATCAGCACCTCGAGTTGCATATAATTTAAGTAACATTGCCATACCACAAGACCATAATACTTCATTAGTTAATAGCGGTACTGCTTTAATAGTGATACGTTTCATTAAGTCAAATTCAATTTTAAACATATCAACAAATTTAGTTTTAAATGGAAATTCATAATGTAATACAATAGCTAATAATAACACACACTCCACTACACGTGAAATAAGTGTTGCTAGTGCTGCACCGACTACTCCCATTGCTGGTGCGCCAAAATGTCCAAAGATAAAAACATAGTTAAATAAACAGTTAGTAAATACCGCAACCATATTTGCTACTAGTGGAATCTTAGTTTCACCAATCGTACGTAATGCACTTGCTAGTACCATCGTTAAAGCGGCTGGGAGGAAGGAATATACTACCATTCTTAAATATGCTTCACCTTGAGCTATATAAGTAATATCATCAGTAAAGAAACTAATGATGAATGATGGATTAAACAATACTAGTAAGAAAAATAATGTCATTAATGCTAAGCTTCCAACTGCGGAGAAACGGAATGTTTGCTTTAGATGCTCATCATCTTGAGCACCATAATACTGTGCTATAAATATAGCTGTAGCAGCAATAAATCCATTTACTGAGAAGTTCGCAATCATATAGAAACGATTAGCTACACCTACTCCACCAATCGCAGCATCACCTAACTGTCCAACCATTAGATTATCTACTAAATTAACTGAGCTCATTATTAATTGTTGTACCATTAATGGAACAGCTACAGCTAGTACTTCTTTATAAAAAGCTTTATCTCCAATGAACTTTTTTAAATTCATATTTCCCCTCCTCGCAATATAAAAGTGATGTTTCCATCACTTTAGCTGTTATAGTCTATCATGCTTAATCTTTGAAGTCAACTTACTTATGATAAGTTATTCCTTTTTGAATTGTATATGCACGATATATTTGTTCTGCAAGTAAAACTCGTACTATTTGATGCGGAAATGTAAGGTCTGACATCTTAAAACGTAAGTCAGCTCGCTCTACTAATTCACTACTTACACCTAAGCTCCCACCAACCACAAATGTCACAGTAGACTTTCCTCTAACAAATACATTTTCTAGATGTTCAGCAAAGGCTTCACTGCTCATCATCTTACCATGTAAATCTAATAGAATTACATATTCATCACTTTTAATCTTATCTAGTACGGCTTTACCTTCTTTTTGTAGAATTTGAATTACTTCTTTATCACTAACCTTATCAGGTATTTTCATATCTGGAACTTCAATTGTTTCAATCTTAGAATATAGTGATATACGCTTCACATATTCCTCATATAAAGCTAATGTTGCTTTTTCTTTTAACTTACCTATCCCAATAATTCTAATCATTTACCATATCTCCCATGCTAATTAAGCCGAATGCCTCAGCTGCTCGAATACGAATATTTGATACATCAATTTGATATCCTTTTAGACCTTCTAATACACTATTTCGCGCCAATTCAGTAGTATTTCCTTCTTTAGAAATATGAGCTAATATAATATCTTTTGTCTTATCACCAATAATCTTTGATAATACACGACTACACTCAGCATTACTTAAGTGTCCTTCGGTAGACATAATACGTTGTTTAGTATGGAATGGTCTAGATGTTTTCATTAACATACCGGGGTCATGATTACATTCGATTACAATATAATCAGCATTCGATATTTCTCCAAACAACTTTTCATTTACATACCCTGTATCAGTAATATAAACTAGTGTACTACTACCTTCAATCTTATAACCAATAGTCTTAGGAAAGTCATGAGATAATGGTAATGAAGTGATATTTAAATCACCAACTTTAAAACTATCATGTGTACCAATAAATGTTACACATTGATTAGGGCACTCAAAGGTACCGTATGTATCGATACCTTTGAAATGTTTTATTTGACTTATATGATCACTATGCCCATGTGTTAATAATAAGGCATTTAAATCATTAATACTAACATTAATACTATCTAAACTACTCATTAAATGACCTTTTGTTCCGCCACAATCAATCATTATTTTCGTTTGTAAATCTTCAATGACACAACAATTTCCTGTTGAACCACTGCAAAGCATTGAAATCTTCACTTAGCACCCTAAGTACGAGCACGGGTTAACGCGGACCCCGTTCTTCTCAATCGCAAAGTGTAAATGCGGACCAGTAACACGACCAGTAGCACCAATCGTTCCAATATATTGACCCTTATCAACCTTTTGGCCAATATATACTGATGATTTATATCTCATATGACCATAATATGTAACGAAACCATTATTATGATTAATACGTACATAATAACCATTAATATAGTGATAACTATTAGCGATAATTACACCTCTGTCAGCAGCATAAATATTACCATAAGTCTTATAACGATTTGTCATGTCTAATGCTTTATGTCCAGAGTAGCAATACCAACGACAAGTAATATATGGATTATCAACTGGCCAACGGAAGCTACCAGTACCAACACCAGGAATTACACGAGTACCCAATTTAATAATTTCTTGCACTGGTGCAGATGTGATTGTTGAACTGATTTTTGTTGATTGATCTTCTTGTAGAACCCCATTAACATAAACTTCTTTCATCAATACATCAGCTGCCCCATTTTGTTCCTTTTGAATTGTTTGACGCAACCCCTCTGCCATTGATGAGTCAGTAATATACTTAGTAGATGGTGCATACACAATCTCTGAGTATAAACGTTCCTTAGTAACAACAATTGTTAATGGTGAGTTATAGTATGTAACATTTAAAACTTGACCTTCTGTTAAGATATCTTGTGTAGATTTTAATTGATCAGAGTTAATCATTACGACATGCTGAGGATCTAATCCATACATAGATGCGATACCTTCGACTGTATCATAACGCTCTACTGTATAATATTCAGGTTCTGTATTATCTCCATAACTTAAATAATGGATGATTTCTTCTACATTTTTCTTAATATCTGAATATGCTGCATATCCTTCAGAAATATCAATAGTTTCTTGAATAGTGATATTCACTTCTCTTGAACCATAATCAGTTAAAGCAGGAATGTCTACTTTGTTTTGAATGTTTGTATATCCATCTTGAGATATAAAATTTAATACATATTTATCTCTGGCTACATTAAAGTCATCTAATGACTTAACATATAATTGAGCACCATTAGAAATAGTAATCTTTGGTACCTTGATAGCGAAATAATCGTTATCACCCATATATGTTAAGATATCATTATCGATATCTTCATAAGCAAAGAACGTTAATTCTTTACTGATAATTACATCTTCATTAAAGCTTAATGATGAATTAGGGAATTCTTCAGCATAACGTTCATTGTAGACTTCCTTTAATAAAGGATCTACTTTTTCTAATGATTGAAGAACACCAATTCTTTTATCTTCATAATAAATCGCATAGACATATTCAGGTACTAGTCGTACACCAATAATGTCTTGATCCATTTCTGCATGTGTTTGTACTTTATTGGCAAGCATTGTAATGAAATCATATTTAAGTGTTCTTGGTCCATACATGGTTAACAAAACAACAGCTAGTAAAGCACTCAACGCTATTACAATTTTCTTCTTCATTACTTAAATCCTTCCTATTCCCAGTCCATGTTATCGAATCGACTGAGTGATTTCGTCATTCCTAAAACAAGCTCCCCAATAGCACCATTACGATGCTTAGCGAAAATAACTCTCGCAGGTACAAAATCCTCACTACTAGTTGGTTCATTTGAACCTTCACTCTTTTCAGCTTTCTTACCATGATTATAATAATCAGCACGGTCTAAGAAAATAACAATATCGGCATCTTGTTCGATTGATCCAGATTCACGTAAATCTGATAACATTGGTGTCTTATCATTTCTTTGTTCAACACTACGCGATAATTGCGATAACGCAATAACTGGACAATCAACTTCTCTCGCCAATTGTTTTAGTGAACGTGATATTTCCGCAACTTCTACTTGACGATTATCAGTTGCTCTTCCTCTCCCCGAAATTAATTGAAGATAGTCGATAATCACTAAATCTAAGCCTTTATCAGCTTTTAATTTACGGCATTTCGCAAATATCTCATTTACTTTAATCGTTGAAGAATCATCAATATACATCTTACAAGCCTTTAAAGTATTAGTACCTTGATTTAGCTTACTCCAATCATCTTCTGATAATCTACCTGTTTTTAAAACGTTATTACTAACACGACTTTCACATGAAAGCATACGTGTCATTAATTGCTCAGCAGGCATTTCTAGTGAGAATAAAGCTACTGTAGCATCATTACGCTTACAGCTTTGTAAGCCAAGATTTAACGCAAAAGCAGTCTTACCTACAGCAGGGCGCGCTGCCAAGATAATCAAGTCACCCTTTTGTAAACCATTTGTAATCTTATCAAATTCTTTAAATCCTGTTACTAAGCCTGTAATGGCAGTCTTACGAACACTTAATTCTCGTACATGATTGTATACTGAATCAGCAACCTCTGCTCCTTGTCTGAAATCTGTCGTTTTACGATTTCTAGTGACATCTAATAAAGCTTTTTCAGAATCACTTAATAAATCATCTAAATCAGCTTCAGGATCTGCTGCTTCTTCAACAATCTTTCTAGCTGTTTCATATAAACGTCTTTGATGCGCTTTATCTTGAATTAAATCAATATGATACTTCACATTCGAACTAGAAACAGCATGTTCCGTTAAATCAAATAAATATTCTGGACCTCCAAGTCCATTTAATAAACGCTTATCCTCCAGTTTAGTGGTAACCGTACGGATATCCACTACCTGATTCGCATTATATAAATCAAGCATTGCTTCAAAGATTCTTGCATGATTTTCCACAAAGAAATCAGTTGGCTGTAAGCCTTGATCCATTGCATCTCTCATACTATTTGAGAATTGCATTAGTGCACCTAACACTGCTTTTTCAGCATCGGTACTATGTGGTAATATCCGACTCATACTCACTACTCCTAACTATTTTTGTTCGATTAAATGGACACTTACTTCTCCAATAACATCCTTAAATAATTCAATACGTAATTTAGTTACACCTAATGTACCAACATTCTCAGTATCAATAAATTTACGTTTATCAACTTTAATACCATGCTTCTTTTGTAGTTCATCAACAATTTGTTTAGTTGATACAGCACCAAATACTCTAGAGCCAGCACCCACCTTAACTTGGAACTTAAGCATAATATTTTCTAATTTCTTAGCAATTTCTTCTGCTTCTACTTTTAATTCTTGCTCATGAAGTTTCTTTTCTAGATTTTGATGATCTAAAACTTCCATACTTTTCTTAGTAGCTTCTACTGCAAGTTTATTCTTAATTAAGAAATTACGTGCATATCCATCAGCTACATCAACAATTTGGTCTTTCTTCCCAACTTTGCTTACATCTTTAAGTAAAATCACTTTCATTATTTATACCCTCCTCGCTGAAGTACTTGTGAATTGCTTCCTTCAGCTTATCATTTACTTCTTTAATTGTCGCATTTTCAATTTGTGCAGCAGCAGCACTAAAATGTCCACCACCATGGAATACTTCCATTAGTACTTGGCAGTTTACATTACCATTACTACGTGCACTAATACTTACTTTACCATCAATCGTATTACCTAATACAAAAGCTGCTTCAACATCTTTAACACTTAAAATATATTCAGCAACTTGCGATAAGATTGCACGATTAACCTTACGTTTTTCATCCATTGCACTAATAACTACGCCTGATTCTAATAGTTGTAGATTAGTCATGGCACTTTGTTTAAGTTCAAAGTCCTCAAATGTATCCTTCAACATTTCATCAGATTCTTGTACATTAGCACCTAGTCGTTTTAAGTTAGCTGCTGCTTCAAACGTTCTAGTACCTGTATGTACTCTAAATCTATTAGTATCAATCATGATACCAGTTAACATAATAGTAGCTTCTAGTTCATTAATATCAACGAATGTTTGTTGATAGTTCATTAATTCGCATGTTAATTCACATGTACTTGAAGCACTTGATTCAATATATAATAAGATAGTGTTAGGTAATAAATCCATACCACGACGGTGATGGTCAACAACTACTACCTTCTTCGCATTGCTAACGATTTGTGGTGCATTACATTGTGACAAGATATGATGATCTACACAAATAACTAGTGTATTATCATCTAATGTTTCTAATGCTTCCTCTTCGCTAACAATAATGTGTCTTTGAGCTAATTCCTTCTCATATAATGACATAGTACGAGATAATTTATCTTCGATACCACCACTCTTAAACACTAATGCGCATTCCTTATGATAGCTACGTACAATAGCACTCATACACATAGCTGAACCGACACAGTCAAAGTCAGCATTTTTGTGTCCAACAATAATTACGTTGTCGGCTTCTGTAATTAAGTCACGAATTGTTTGAGCCATTACACGTACACGTACACGGCTACGTTTTTCAAACGCTTC
>JAFXJJ010000014.1 GCA_017532345.1 Erysipelotrichales bacterium | reverse complement strand
TCCCACTATTTGGAATAGGTATGTTAGTAATGGTTGTTCTTCAGTTTATGGGAAGTATGAAGGCTTATCAGGCGCAAGAGGAACGTCGCAGAGAAAGAGAAGAAAGACGCTATGAAGAAGATTTACTTAAAGAGGTACAAAGAGATTATAGTACTTATACAGAAACAAAAGATAAGCAAGGATTTTGTCCTTTCTGTGGTGCTAAGGTAGATCGTAATTTTAATTATTGTCCAAAGTGTGGTAATCATATTCAATAAATAGTTTTGAAGTGATATAATGTACAAAAGGGGATGAAACTATGACGAATATACTATCGTTAATTGCCACTGTAAGTATTATTTATATAGTTGTTTGTTTTGTTTATGGAATGGCATTAATGGCACGTAAATATCTGAAGGCAATACCTGTAGAATTAATTGTAGTAGTTTTTTCTGTCCTTGTGTTTTTATGTATGGAAGTATTAGTTAGTCCTCACAAATTTGAAGTGTTGAATATGTCTCATTTAGTTAGCTCTAATATCTTAAGTGTATTCTTTTTTGGAGTATTCTTAGATGTTTTAGTAAAAACTAAGGGCTATATCGAAGTGAGCAATAAGAATGTAGTGTATTATGTATTATCAAGGGCTGTGCCAGAATTTTTGATATCACAGAATTTATTATGGTACATGTTACATAATTTAAATTATGATTACTCGGTAGGCATTACTTTAAATGTAATGCTATGGTGTTTAATTATGATTCAAGGTGATATTTACTATAAATGTAGTAAACGAACTATAATTTACCATTGTTTAGATGTGATAATTCAATTAAGTGCAGGTGGGTATTTGTATTTAGTGAGCGGAAATATTTTACTACCAATAGTTTTAGTGGTTTGTAGTACATTGATTGTTGAAAGTAGAAGAAACCTTAATTAAGTCCTTTAAGGACTTTTTATTTGGTAGAATTTAAGATATGTAATTTTTTATGTTTTATTCACTTTATTTGTGGTATTATTAAATATAGTGCTGAATAGCGCTAGATGTTTTAGAATGACAGGAGATTATTCATGTTTATTGTTAACCGAAATGAAATTGATCCATCGGTATTAAATACAACTGATGAAATGATATTTGAAGAATTAAAGATGTATCTTGAATCAGTAGGTATTCAAACATATATGATTGCTGTTCTAGGTAGAACGAATAGTTTTATGGCTAAAGAAATTCAAAGTGATATTAAATTGCTTAAAGAAAAACCAACGATGTTGTTCTTTATGAAAAAGCATACAAAACTACCCGAGAAATACAATGAGCAAATCAAAGAACGTTGGAAAGAGTTATTAGCATATCATATTTATGATGAAGTAGAATATCATGATGATGAAATGAATTTAATTGAAATTGATGGAGAGGATTATATTCTTGAACAGTATGTTCGTAATTTTAAAATTGAGATAGTTGATTTTATGAATTCAAGAGAAATAAAGCCTAAGAATGTATATTGTTCATCTGAACCAGCTTATAATATTGTTTATGATAGAAAGATGGAGTATGAGAAGGCTAGTAGTGAATTCGAATTCATTACAATGTGTATTAAGGAACATATTAAAGAATTAGTAAATGAAGATTTTGAGATTAGTGTTGATAAGTTAAAGGTAAATTTCTGGAATCCATTTATGCCTAATTATAGTGGGCAAGGATTAGCTAGAGAAGATTAAACCACCTATTTGGTGGTTTTCTTATATCTAAATTGGTAGTAAAATAATAATGTATAAATAAGGAATGATGATATGAAGAAGTTATTGGTAATCGCGATAGGTTTACTGTTAGTTGGCTGCTCTCATACTGATGAATATGGTGTTGATGACAGCAAATATGAGAATATTATTCATTGTGAAATGACCAATTATGAAAATGGGTATTCTAATACAGTGATTGAACAATTATATGGTAACGAAGGTGTTGTGGAATATTTGTATAGTGAGCAATTCGTTATCTTTGAAGAAAAGAGCTTGTTAGAGAATACGAAGAATTCTAAAGATGATAGTATTGATGGGTTCTCAATTACAGTAAATGTTGATAAGAAGAATGGGGCTATTAGTACTGTTACTAGAATTGATTATACGAAAGTTGATTATGCAGCATTACTTCAAAGTCTTACTGGAGAAGAATATAATAGTGAAGATGCTGAGGAACAAAAGAAGCTAGCAACTAATATGGGAATCGTAGATATGGAATATTGCGATATTGTGAAATAACAGAAATTTGTCGAATGATGTTTATTTCCTGGGAAATAATTTAGTAAACTTTTTCAAATGATGTGTAAATTAAGTTGTATTTTACATGAGTTTTGCTATAATTGTAGAGTAAAATAGAAAAGGTGATTTAAAGATGGCAGAATTAAATTTAACAGAACAAGAAATAGTTCGTCGTAACAAATTAAGTGAGTACGAAGCTAGAGGTGTTGCTCCATTTGGACATGCATTCGAAAGAACTCATCGTACAAAAGAAATTATTGATACATATGCTGAGAATACTAAAGAAGAATTAGCAGAAATGAATCTAACTGCACGTATTGCAGGACGTATCATGACTAAACGTGATATGGGTAAAGCTGCATTCATGCATTTACAAGATAGAGATGGTAAGTTACAAATTTACGTAAGAAAAGATACAATCGGTGAAGAAGCTTGGGAAATCTACAAGCTTGCGGATATTGGGGATATCATTGGTGTTGAAGGTGAAATCTTCCGTACTAACCATGGTGAATTATCTATTAAGGTAACTAAGTATGAACATTTATCTAAAGCATTACGTCCATTACCTGAAAAATTCCATGGTTTAACAGACGTAGAAGAACGTTATCGTCGTCGTTATGTAGACTTAATTATGAATGAAGAAAGTAAGCAAGTAGCTATGAAGCGTCCACGTATTATTCGTGCTATTCAAAACTACTTAGATGGTCAAGGATTAATGGAAGTTGAAACTCCAGTTCTTCAACCAATTCTAGGTGGTGCTGCTGCTAGACCTTTCGTAACTCATCACAATACATTAGATATGGATTTCTATATGCGTATCGCTACAGAATTACCATTAAAGAGATTAATTGTTGGTGGTTTAGAAGGTGTATATGAAATCGGTCGTTTATTCCGTAATGAAGGTATGGACCGTTTCCACAATCCTGAATTTACTACAGTTGAAGCTTATGTAGCATACTCTGATATGGAAGGTATGATGCGTTTAGCTGAAGGTATGATTGAATCTGCTTGCTTAGCAGTGAATGAAACAACATCAATTGAATGGAATGGTAAGACTATTTCTTTAGCTGCTCCATTTAAGAAATTACATATGGTTGATGCAATTAAAGAATATAGTGGTGTAGATTTCTGGAAAGAAATGACTATTGAAGAAGCCAAAGCATTAGCTAATGAACATCACATTGAAGTAGAAGCTCACCATACAGGTGTAGGTCATATTATCAACTTATTCTTTGAAAAGTATGTAGAAGATAAGATTGTTGATCCAACATTCATTTATGGACATCCAGTTGAAATTTCTCCATTAGCTAAGAAGAATCCAGTTGATGGTCGTTTCACAGATCGTTTCGAATTATTCATTGATGGACATGAATATGCAAATGCATTCACTGAATTAAATGACCCAATTGACCAAAGACAACGTTTCGAAGCTCAATTAGCTGAAAAAGACTTAGGTAATGATGAAGCTAATGAAATGGATGTTGACTATGTAGAAGCATTAGAATATGGTTTAGCTCCTACTGGTGGTATCGGTTTAGGTATTGACCGTTTAGTAATGTTACTAACAGGCTCTGAAACTATAAGGGATGTTATATTGTTCCCACATATGAAAAATAAGCAATAAATAGAAGAATATAAGGCGATTAGATAATAAGTTCTAATCGCTTTTATTTTAGATTTACTTCATGTATAAATGGAAAAATAATGCTAAAATAAGTTGATTGTAAAACATAAAATAATAAAAATTAAAAAAAACATAATTTTTTTAAAAAAGTTGTTGACAAATAAAATTGAGGGTGGTAATATAAACGAGCTGCTTGGGAAACATTGGTAACGAGCAGTTAGGAACTATCTGAAATACGGTATATTCCTAAAGCTAAGTATCCTGAACCTAACGCGTAAGCTAAGG
>JAFXJJ010000013.1 GCA_017532345.1 Erysipelotrichales bacterium | reverse complement strand
TTCTTCATTAGCTTCTAATAGTCTTAATGTCCATACCTCTACATATTGATGATAATAGTTACTTAAGGAATATGTTGGTGCTTGCTTAAACCATTCATCCATAGTGCTATTATCAATACCTTCCTCTTCAAAAGCATTGACCACTAAGGAAATAAACATACGTAAATAGTAATAATATTTATCTTCAATAAATCATGGTAATCTCCTTCAATAAAGACACCTAGTTTATGTTCACTAATATGTACTTGTAACATATAATTCCCTATCTAGGTCTAGTATATACAATATTACCTAGTTCACTTTCTGTTTGAAGTAGAAGTTCTTTATCTACTAAGTGATTCACAATAATAGTAGCTCGTGTTGAACTAACCTTTAATAATTCTTGAATTTCTTTTTTACTTAATGCACGTTTTTGCTTTAAAGCTGCTAATACATCTAACATCTTATTTGTTTCAGCTAGTGATAAACGAACATCTGCAGCCCCACCATCTTCAAATCCATAATGCTGGTTAGGTAATACCACCTTAAAGATATTATCATTAACACGAATCTTTGGATATGCTAATGATCTAGAATAATTGTCACGGATAATTCCAATACCTAAGCCAAAGCTACTAATTAAATCAATATTTCTAAAGAAATGAGCTACCGCTTTATTACGATTAACACTCATACCAACAAATAAATCATCAAAAGTGATACCATTTGGTAACCCACCAAAGCTATTGAATTCAATACGGTCAGTAAATATCTTAATCACATTAGCTTCTTTAACTTCATAATCTGTATGTACTAACATATTTAATAATGTTTGGTTAAGTGAATCAATTGGGTAATCCCAAACTTCCTCACGATGTTGACCTACAAAAGAGAAGCGACTTCTATTTAAACCCTCTAAATATGTAATTATATCTTCATATTGCTTTATAATAGAACCGCTAAATTCCATTTTCTTATCTACATTAACCATTTCATTGTCATCATACACAATAACACGAATAATCTTAGGATTTTGGTCACTTATTAAATGAGCTAGATTAGTATATGCTCCATCTTTATCTTTGATTTTTAAAATACGTTGTTGGATATCAGAGAAAGGTTTCTCATTGATTCTCATATATTCATTAATGAAATTAAATGATAGTAATTGGTGTCTACATTTTCTTTCATCAAAAGGAATTTCATAATCCATAATATTACCTCCCATTTATCATTACTATTCTATCATATCTTAAACACTCTCCTCAAGTGTATTCCGAAAAAGAAAAGATACTCTTACGAGTATCTACATTAAACTTTGGATTAAAGCACCTGACATAACAGTAGGAGCATAGCTCATAGCCTTTTGATAAGCAGATAATGCTAGTTTCTTCCTCATTGTCATTGGTTCTTGTGAGACAGGCTTAGCAATTGGTTCTTCTATCTTTCTTACTTGGTTGATTCCAAGTGCTGCTCTTACATCTTCAATACTTGTGTAATTCTTCTCAGGTGATACAAACGAAGGAACATCTTCCACCTGTGGTTGAGTTGCCACCTCTTCAGTTTGCATTTGCTTTTGGATTTCAGATAATCCATTTATAAAACTTCTACCTGTATTTGAAATTGAAACACTATCATTTACTTTCGATGTCGCAATTAAATTTGTTACTGCTTTCTCATTTACTACTGGCTTTACTTTACTAACTGGTGTAACCGTAGTAGCATAGGAATTTCGAACACGATAATAATTATTTGTGATTTCCATACTATCACCCCTACACTATTATTTTATACCTTTTTATTTATAATTACTAGTTTTATTCTTTTATAAATATATTTTAATTCTTTAAAATATCCTTTAATAAATCATTATATGTATTTAAAAACAGGAAAATACATCATTTCACTAGTAAATTAGGTTAGAATTATGCTATACTGTTATTGTATTTTAATCGTGCTTTGCAGTAACAAGAAAAGTTTTATTAAATCATCATAGTTTATTAGAATTTGTAGGGTTATCAAGCTTGCTGTAAAATACTAGAAACAGGAGTATGAAAATGAACGGTAAGGTTAAATTCTTTAATGCTGAAAAAGGTTACGGATTCATCACTACTGCAGAAGGTAAAGATGTTTTCGTACATTTCAGTGCAATTCAAAAAGAAGGCTACAAAACACTTAACGAAGGTCAAGAAGTTACTTTTGACGTAATCGAAGGTGACCGCGGCCCTCAAGCAGCAAACGTTGTTGAAGTTGCTTAATTAAGAAGCCATCATCAATGATGGCTTTTTATTTGGACATTTACCTTATCCCCATCATTAAATACAAAGATGATATCATTAATCGCATAATAACCCTTATATAAACAGATAACTTTACTACCAATAGTAATACCTAATGAAGCATACAGTGATGAACTGTATGTATTTTTTATATTCACTATAATACCTTCTTCATTACTATTCATATCTGCCATACACTTGATCATGATATCACCTAGTAGTAAGGTATGCATAAAAAAAAGAAGTGACAAGGCACTTCTCATAGTAAATACATTAAGATAAATAGAATAAATGTTAGCTTTGCATTCTTTCGTAATAATTGATAGATAAAGCCTACCGATATTGCCATTGCCATCATATAGATCCCCATTCCAAAGCCACTAACGAAGCAATATAGTAATGCCCATGTTAGTGCTAGGATACTACCACCATACATATAACTAGCATCATTAGTAAAACGTTCTATTAGATGTTGACCTAACACTAATATCATCATAGCTAATAATAATTCGCATATATTATATAAGACTATTACTATATATTCTAAATACGTATATATCTTTACATATTGAATAATCTTTAAACCACCAAATAATAGATTAGTAAATAAAACAAATAATGCTACTATAACTAAAGCATGTGTAAACTGTTCTCTTGTTGGTTGCGTATTAATGGTAAATATTTCATAACCTTGTTCCTTCTTAAGTTTATGACACATAAACATAAATGCAGACATCCAAAATGCAATCATAATCACATAATGATATATATCAAGTATATGTAATGTTTGAGTTATGAAATATACTATGAATTCGCATCCAAGGATAGCCCAACATGTCATGATATAAGAAAAGAATGGATCTTGTATATACTTCTTGTATTTTTCCATCAGTATCAACTCCTCATATTACTATATGTATATTATACAATATTTGGGAAAAGAAAAGGAGCAATTTGCTCCTAGTCATTAGCTAATGGACGTAAATCAGTATTTACATCATAGTTACATAAGAAATCTGCAAGGATATCAATACATGCTTGGATATCATTTAGGTTACCCACTTCACTTGGTGAATGCATATAACGTAAAGGAATTGATACTAAAGCTACAGGAACGCCACTATTAGTACGTAAGATAGTATCGGCATCTGTACCTGTTCTTCCTCCTGCACCTTCCCATTGCACATTCATTTCTAAACGTTTACCACTTTCCTCAAGTAAATCATTTAATTTACGATTTACAATAGAGCTGTGACATAATACTGGTCCACCACCAAGCTTGATATCACCATATACATCCCCACATTGAGGGGCATCACTAGCATATGTTACATCGACAGCAATCATACATGTAGGCTTCTTGATAGATGAAGCGAAATAAGCACCTCTACCACTACTTTCTTCTCCTACACTAGTAACTGCAATAGCACCTACCTTAGCACCATTTTCCTTAGCTTTACGTACTGCTTCAATCACAATAAATGCACCAATTCTGTCATCCATTGCTCTAGCAGTAATATTGCCGTTTAATAACTCACGGTAATCACTATCAATAATCACATAATCGCCATGACTTACTACCTTCATAGCTTCTTCCTTAGAAGATGCACCAATGTCAATCCATAAATCTTCTGCACCTACATCTTTGTTCTTTAATAATGAACTACTAACACCTACAGCACCATATACCACACCATTCTTAGTCATGATACGTACCTTTTGGCCAAAGTATGTTGGTACACGAACTCCACCTGATTTGATGACCTTAACCATTCCATCACCAGAGAAGTTCACAACCATTAAACCAATTTCATCAATATGACCAACTAGCATAATTTGTGTATCAGCATCATCATTGATAGAACTATAAACATTACCAATAGTATCAGTATCTACTGTAGTAACATCCTTCATATAATTCATTACTTTCTTTTGTAATCTAAATTCATCACCACTTACTGATGCAGTACAAAGCATATCATATAAAAATTCTTTATTCATAAGCTCACCTATTCTACATGCGCAATTGAAGCATGTTTAATTAAGACACATTTAGGCATTACATGATTATTGTAACGAACTGTTTCTTTAGAAAAATATAATTCTTTCTCTAATTTAGATAATTGTCCAGAAATACTACCACCACTTACTGGAGTAATTGTTTCTCCATCAAAGTAATAACCTAAACGTAATTCACCAGCAAAATTTCCAGTAAAGCTATCTACTTGGAAATCACTGAATTCAACACATTCTAAATATGGTTCTTTCTTTAATTCAGCTTCTGTATATTTACCACCACAGAATTCAGTATGAATAGTAGGTAAACAAGCTTGATTTAAATAATAACCGAAACGGTATGAGCCAATATAATTACGACATACACCATCTTCTAAGATGACAGCATCTTTACTAGCTAGACCTACACCATCACAAGGTGCATTATTGCCAGCACCATCAAGGTTACGATATGTCTTATAAGTAATCTTATCGCCTAATACTTCTTCTCTATATACAGAATCTCCAATCTTAGTAGCTACTGCTCCCATATATAATGCTTGCACATTTGTCTTAAATGCATAATAGTTACCAAAGCCATCAACATTCTTATCACTAATAATGATATTGTCACATACAACATTATTAGGTTTCGCATTCATACGATCTTGACCACGTTGTAATTGTACTTCAATATCTTTAGTTAATTCTTCAGTTGATTTTAAAGTGAATGTATCATCATAGTAGATTTCAATTTCATGTTCTTCATTACCTACATTTACGATAACTTCAATTTGATTTTCTTTATTATGGTATCTTACATCACTACCACTAGAAGTAACCATATGAATTTCAGTATCCTTTACGAATACTTCAAATGAATTAATCTTTTCATTCTCTTTACATTTTACATTCAATAAGGCATCAGCCACTTGTTTTAAACGAGCTTCATGATCGTCACCGCCTTCTGCCATATTAACTGACATTAATTTCTCTGGCATACCATAATATCGATCTTTAATATAAGAAGCAGCTAAACAACAATCATCAATAGCTTTTTTAGCTTCTTCAATACTAGCTGTAACAGCAATAATAGTTGAAGCACTACCACGGAACTTTGTTTCACCATTAATAGTATCTACAAATACTGTTACTGAATAACTCGTATTAGTTTTTACACGAGTCATATCAACTTTACTATCAATCACAAACATTTCAGTATTATATGCATTAGTTTCATTAACAATATAATCTGAGCAGTTTGCTGTATTTAAGATATCTAAAATTTGTTGTAAATTCATTATCCCAACCTCGCTTTCGCTTTTAAGTAAGGACCACCATTACTAGTCTTTACCCATTCCTTATGACCTTTACCGCAATATCCATTACCATCTACTTCAATTTCTTCAGATACCATTGAAATAGATTTTAATAAATCAGGTACATACCCTGTTAAGATAACTGGAGATACAATTCTACCAGTAAATTTACCATCTTTAATTTCGCGACCTTTAGTTACCATACATTGAATACCCCAGTGCTTTGGATCTTCCATCCCACTTTGCATACCTTCAAGTTGGAAACCATATTCAATTGACTTAACCATATCCTCATACTTATCGTTACCTGCACAGAAATATGTATTAGTCATACGAGTATAAGCCTTACGTTCTGTTGATTCACGCTTACCATTACCTGTTGGCACTGTACCTAAACGATTAGCACTTGTAAGGTCGCTAATACCAGCAACTAAAATACCATCTTTGATGATTTGTGTATCTGTTCCCTTAGTACCTTCATCATCAAAGAAATAACTAGATACATGGTCAATACCAGCTGCTCCATCACGCATATTAACGATTGGAGAAGCAATTTGTTTTCCAATATAATCTTTCGCTAAGGCACGATTCTTAACGAACATATCCATTTCTACACCATGACCAAATGCCTCATGGGCAATTAATCCAGTAACATCCGGACGTGTAATCACATCATATACACCTGGCTCAATACGTTCTGTACCAAATAATTCTAATGTTGAATCTACTACTGTTTTAGTAAGAGCATGAAGCTCATCAAGAATTTCAACACCCTTTAAACCACTCACACCATAGTGATCCATCTTATTTTCGCCATCTTTATTAGCCATTACAGCTACACTACCTTCAGAGAATCCATAAGCCTGTCTCATGATCCCTTTTTCACTCATGAAGAAAGCACTGACTTCTACTATCGTAGTACTAAATCTAGCTTCAATAATATGCTCATCCATTGCAAGAGCTTCATCAGAGTAGCTCTTTAAAGTTTCAACACATTCTTTTAAGTCTAAAGTAGATAAGTTTCTACCTACTTCTTTGAAACATTCTTCTTCACCTTCAAAGTCTTCAGCACATGTAGTTACATATTGTTCATAATCATTATCCTTACATAGTGTTTTTAAACTATTAAAGGCATCTTTAATTGTAGTAGCCATATTATCTTCAATTTGATTAAATGAATATTCTACATATCCACCATCCTTATAAGCACGTACTACAAAGCCTTTTCCCCCAAGGAAATAATCTGATACAGCTGAAGCAGTTCTACCTGCTGAAATAGACTTACCTCTAACATCTTTACCTAACACTGTTACATGTTCAAAAGATTTAGAAAGCTCATCCACAATTTTCCTTATTTCAGCTTCATTATCACTTAAAAATTTTGAATAATCTACTTTCATAGTCCAAACCCTCCTAAGTAACATAGTACACCTTTTCATTTCTATTTTCAAGATTTTCATTATTTTTCATAATTATATTCACTTTTATTTCATAATATTTAATTATGTAACGTTAATAATAGTTTTCGCATCGTTTATGTACTGATATTAGATACAAAAAACTCACTTTGCCATAACAACAAAGGGAGTACGTTTAAAACTTCAGAAAAATTTAAAGTGAATTATCTAAATACCTGTTCAAGTCCTTCAATCAGATTCTCGTTAATATTCTTAATTGATGGAATATGAATTAGCACAACTTTTCCATTAAACTTTCGTAATAAATCCCAATACTAATTCTAATGGAAAAAAATATGAGTAAATTATTCTTTCTTATTTCAATTAACTAGCTTTTCACGATAATACTCTCTCTTACCTTCAGATACTTGTAACGCATTCATTGCTTCATCCATTGTTAGATTTAAGGTATTCATTAAACTTCGAATATTGTTTAATGCTTCTTCTGTTCTTCCCTTCTCTTCTCCTTCAATAATTCCCTCTAGTTTACCTTCCTCTTTCCCTTTCATCTTCTCTACCTCAAATAACCTCTTAATTGACTCCAACATATTTATCTCCTCCTGATTTTCTTCTATCTCAAATTCTTTCCCCGTTAACTCTCTTAATAATAACGCACTCTCTCTATCTACCTTCGTATACTCAATATCACTATCTCGTAATACCTCTCTCCCTTCCTTCGCTTCTCCACATCTCTTTATAAACCGTAATACTTTTCCTAAATCTTCACCATATTTATCTAATTCCTCTTCACTCATTTCATA
>JAFXJJ010000012.1 GCA_017532345.1 Erysipelotrichales bacterium | reverse complement strand
TCATGAGCTACCTTTTGATTATAAGTTCTACCTCTAGGACTCATTACTATCGTATAACTATTTTCAGTCTTAACACTTTCTAAAGCATCAACAACACTCTGACAAGCAATTACCATTCCTTGTCCACCACCACATGGGGTATCATCAACATGATTATGCTTATCTAATGTGAAATCTCTAAAATTAACTAGTTCAATTTCAACACTTTCTTTGTCAATTGCTCTTTTAATAATTGAAGTATTAAGAAAGCCTTCAAACATTTCAGGAAATAACGTTAATACTGTTATCTTCATAGTAATCCCTCAATAACATTAATTTTCATAATTTCTTTTTCCATATCAATATCAAGTATGAAAGCATCTACATAAGGAACTAATACATCTTTCATATCTTCACGTTCAACACGAACTATTTCATTAGCTAATGTCTTATCAATACTCTTAACAACACCAATCTTATTGTTATCTTGATCGACAACTTCCAATCCAATTAATTCAAAGTGATAGTATGTACCATCACTCTTCTCAGGTAAGTCATCTAATTCCATTTCAATTAAATACTCTTTATAACTCTCTGCTTCACTCATATTAGTGATTTCTTTAAACACTACTAAAGGAAATCCTTTATGCATACGCAAACGCATAGGAGTAACATCAACATTAACTTTTCCATTTGTAAGACTTAATGGCTTACCACATTCAAAACAAGTTGTTTCAAAATCATCAAACATAGTTACTTTACATTCACCTTTAATACCATGTGTATTAATAATTTTAGCTATACGTATTCTTTCCATATTTATTCACCATTACCTTACATCATAATATAATTATACCATAGTTTAGAATAATAAGTAATCATCTTTATAAAAAGAACTATAAAATAAAAGAAAAAGTGGATATTATCCACTTCCTAATAAGATTCAAACTTAATAGTTACTCTTTTATTTTCGCTTCTAGATGCGATAGACATCATTTGACGAATTGCACTTGCCATACTTCCTTGTTTTCCAATTAAACGCGCTGTATCTTGTGAATCACAATAAACGTGAAGTAAAATTTCATTTTCATTTAAACTTGGCATTTGTTTTACACTTAAAGCATTTTGGTTTTCTACCATTGGCTTAACCAAGTTTAATAAAACTTCTTCAAATTGAATCATCTTATTTAGAATGTTTAGCGTCGTGGAATTTCTTCATGATACCTTTTTGAGATAAAAGGTTTCGAACTGTATCAGATGGTTGTGCACCGTTGTTTAACCATTTCATAGCTAATTCTTCGTCAATTTTTAACTCTGCTGGTTCTGTAGTTGGGTTGTATGTACCAACGATTTCGATGAAACGACCATCACGTGGGTAACGTGAGTCTGCTGCAACAATTCTATAAAATGGAGCTTTCTTTGCACCCATTCTTGTTAAACGTAATTTAACTGCCATAGTTATAATCCTCCTAGTTTATGTCATTTGACTTTGATAGTATACAACAGTAAACGAAAGGTGTCAAGTATTTTTACTTAACACCTTAAACTTTTTTAAAATCTTCTACCTCTCATAAAGCTAGGTATTTGTCCTTTAGACATTTTTTGTGCTCTTTCTAATGCTTTAGGATCTAAATTAGGCATTGTTCCACTAGCAGCCATTCTAGACATAGCCCCCATCATTTCTTTTTGTTTTTTAAATGAATTAACTAATCTATTAACATCATTAACTGTAGTTCCACTACCTTTCGCAATACGTTGTTTATGAGAATTACGTAAAATAGATGGATCTTTTCTTTCACGTTTAGTCATTGAATTAATAATAGCTTCAGTCATCTTCATAGAATTGTCAGCTTGAGCATCATCAATTTGATTCATTCCTGGAATTTGACTCATACCTGGAATAAGCTTCATTACACCACTTAATGGCCCCATCTTTTTCATTAATTTCATTTGTTTAAGCATATCGTCTAAATCAAATGTACCATTCATCATTTTTTCCATAATCTTTTGTGATTCATCAGGATCAAATGTTTGTTCTGCCTTCTCAACAAGTGTCATGATGTCACCCATACCAAGAATACGATCAGCTAAACGTTCAGGATAGAAGACATCCATATCAGATACCTTTTCACCTTCACCGACAAACTTAACCGGTACATCTGTTAATGACTTAACTGATAATACAGCACCACCACGGCTGTCACCATCCATCTTAGTTACTACTAACCCTGTAACAGCTAATAAATCATGGAAGCTTTGTGCAACATTAATAATATCTTGACCACTCATGGCATCTACTACTAATAAGATTTCTTCAGGTGATACAATTCGTTTAATTGCAGATAATTCATTCATTAATGGCTCATCAACATGTAAACGACCAGCAGTATCGATAATCATTACATCAAAGTTATTGTTGTGAGCATAAGACTTAGCTTGTTTAACAAGTTCTTCAGCAGATATTGAAACACCCTTTTCAAATACTTCAACATCAATAGATTCACCTAATGTCTTTAATTGATCAATCGCAGCAGGACGGATTAAGTCACAAGCTACTAACAGAACTTTCTTGTTTTGTTTCGTTTTTAATAAGTTGGCAATCTTCGCAACACTTGTAGTCTTACCGCCACCTTGTAAACCTACCATCATAATAGTAGATAAACCATTTTGTTTAAGATTTAAAGATGTTTGATCACTACCTAATAATTCTACTAACTTATCATGCACTACTTTAACAACCATTTGATCTGGTTCTAAAGAAGTCATAACCTTTTGACCAATTGCTTCTTCTTTAATATCAGCAATTAACTTCTTAACAACTTGATAATTTACGTCTGCTTCTAAAAGTGCCATACGCACTTCTTTCAGCATACTCTCCATATTATTCTCACTTAATTTATCTTTACCTCTAATATGACGTAAAGCTTGAGATAGTTTATTACTTAATGATTCAAATGCCATATATATCCACTCCAATCGCCATTAGATTATACCATATTAATTATTGTTAATAAAGGAATTTTTTATGTTATAATGTGTATAAGGAGTGTGAAATCATGAAAAAGATTGTTTTACTAGGTGGATTAATGATTGACCATTACATGTATGTAGACCATTATCCTATGCGTGGTGGTGATTGCATTGTAGAAAAAGAAGCTGACTATATTGGTGGTTGTCCGTATAATGTAGCTAATGCCCTTCGTCAATTAAACTTCGACGCTATGATTTATTCGCATTTATTTAATGATAGTCAAGGTCAAAAAATAAAAGAACATTTAATAAACAATAATTTCAATACTACCCTATGTATTGAAGATGAAGGAAAAACAGGTACTTGTAACATCATTTTAGATTATAAGAAAGAACGTACTTTCTTTTCTTCACAAGGAAATGAAGGTATATTTAATCGTAAAGACTTTACAGATGATTTAATAAAAGATATTAATTACGTATATTTATCTGGTATTTATCTTACCTATAAGAATCACAATAAAGAAATAATTGATTTCCTAAAGGAATTACATGCATTAGATAAAATAATTATCTTTGATGTATCACCAATGGTTGCCTCACTCCCTAAAGACGATATAATTGAAATACTATCGCTTTGTAATATTATTAAAGCTAATAAAGAAGAATATAGTGTTATTCATTCCTATGTTAATCCTAATGAACAAATAATTCTTGTTACTGATGGAGCCAATGGTTCAACTATTTATAACGGACAATATTCTCGTCATCATGAAGCATATTGTACTAATACTCTTGATAGTAATGGTGCTGGCGATAATTTCTTAGCTGGTTTCATATATGCTTATGATTTAGGATTCAACCATACTAGTTGCCTAGATATCGCATCAGCTTGTGGAAGTTTAGCATGTGAGCACATTGGAACAGGAGTCCAAATCACCCTTAATGATATTCAATTAAAAGTATCTGGACAATAAAAAGTACCTTTCGGTACTTTTTTTCATACTATTTTGCGTCTTTTAAGAATGCAAGATAACCTTGTTTAGCTTCATATAAATCAACTTTAGAAATAACTTCCCAAGGAGCATGCATATTTAATACTGGGACACCACTATCAATTACTTCCATGCCATAGTTAGCTGAAATACAAGCGATTGTTCCGCCTCCACCAGCATCTACTCTACCTAATTCAGCAGTTTGCCATGTAACACCATTATTATCCATAATAGCACGTACTTGACCAACGAACTCAGCATTAGCATCATTACATCCACCTTTACCTCTAGAACCAGTGTATTTATTTAATGCTAATCCCTTAGAGAAATATGCAGTATTCTTTCTTTCATTTACTGATGCATAGTTAGGATCAAATGCAGCAGATACATCACTCGACAACATCTTAGAGTTAGCTAATGCTCTACGTACTTTAAGATTAGAATCAACTCCCATTAATGCCATAATTTCAGCAATTGTATTTTCAAAGAATGCTGAATGGGCACCAGTAGCACCTTGACTACCTACTTCTTCTTTATCAACTAAGAAGCAGCAACCTGTACGTTCTAAGTCACCAGCTTCTAATAAAGCTAATAATGAACTGTATGCACATACTCTATCATCATGACCATATCCAATAACCATACTAGCATCTAAACCTAAGTCACGAGCAGCACCAGCAGGAACCACTTCAATTTCAGCTGAAATAAAGTCATCTTCCTCAAAGTTATATTTATCTTTTAAGATTTTCTTCATATAACCTTTAACTTTTTCTTTTTCTTCACCTTTTAGAGGAATGCTACCAATTAAAACATTTAAATCTTCACCATCAATAATCTCTGAAGCGCTCTTCTTCATTTGACCAGCAGATAAATGAGGTAATAAGTCAGAAATAACTAATACTGGATCATTAGCATCTTCACCTACTACAAAGTTAACAGAGCTTCCATCTTTTTTAACTACAACACCATGTAAAGCTAATGGTAATGTAACCCATTGATACTTTTTGATACCACCATAATAATGAGTATCTAATAAAGCTAATTCAGTATCTTCATATAATGGATTTTGTTTTAAGTCAATTCTAGGTGAGTCAATATGAGCACCTAAAATATTAATACCCTTTTCAAATGGAACAGAACCAATTTTAAATGCTAATAAGTTCTTTTTCATATTAGTTACATAAACTTTATCGCCAGTTTTAATTTCTTTACCTTCAGCAATATATGTATCTAAATTAACATAACCATTTGCCTCACAAATAGCCACAGCCTCAGTTACACATTCACGTTCAGTTTTCGCATCAGTAATAAACTTTTTATATCCTTCTGCGAAATCCATTACTACTTTAAAATTATCATCATTGTACTTTTCCCAAGCATTTTTAATTTCCATGATTATATCTCCTTCTAACATTCTTATACCATTATACTACATTTTCATTCGTTTTCAATCACTTTCAGAAAAAAAGGAAAGAATTATCTTTCCTTGTCAAGCATAATATCCAAGATTTCTTTATCAGTAGACTTCATTCCGTATTTTCCGATTCTACCAATAGATTGAATCGTATTCTCTATATCGTGTTTTAAAATACCCATTCGACCATCATATACCTTATTATTCATAGCCATTTGATGAGACATAATCGCAGCATCTAAGCTAGTTGCAATCTTAGCAGCACAAGTCGCTTTAGCACCATCACATACAATACCTGGAATATCAGCAAGCGTATTAGTAATTGTATCTTTTATTTGAGTAAGATTACCATCTTTTAAATATGTAAAGCCCGCACCAGCTGCACATGCTGCACTAACAGCGCCACAAAATGCTGACAATCTACCTATACTAGTTTTTTGATGAATAGCTGTAAGATTAGAGAATACTAATGTACGTAACAATTTTTCTTCATTGTAGTTAAAGTTTCTTGCATAGATAATTAGTGGAACAGAACAAGTAATACCTTGGTTACCACTACCTGAGTTAGTAACAACAGGTAAACAACATCCACTCATTCTTGCTTCACTTGCTGCTGCAGTATAAGCTTTTACTTTACTTATAATATCATTAGTATATTCATTGAAAATACATTGACCTATACCAATACCATAATTTCCTGTCATACCTTCATTAGCAATCGCAATATTACAATCAATTTGACGTGTGATAAGATCACGTACATCATCTAAATTACAAGTATTCGCAAATTCATAAATATCATCAATATTCAGGCAAGAACGATCAGTAAATTTGCCTAAATACTTATTAGTTTCATTATCTTCGTAAACTACTTCATCATCAAGTACAACCTTTTGAATATGAGTATGGGCATTAGTGATTTCAACTGTACAAGTATGGTTTTCACCATATAGTTTAATTATAAAATGAAGAACATTAGTAGTATCTAATAAATCTACACTACAAAAGTCTGTTTCTAATAGCTTAGCTGTTTCTTTAATAGCATCTTCTTCCACAACCGAAATAACCTCAAGTTCTTTTGAACTATCACCTGCTAATAACCCAATAATAGCACTTGCTTCAATACCTACTAAATTACCTGTATTAGGAACAATAACACATTTAGTATTTTTAATCATATTTCCGCTAGCTAATACTTCAATACGATTTGCTTTTTCTTTTAATACTTCACGTGCATATGCAGTTCCATAAGCAATCGCAATCGGTTCAGTACACCCCATAGCAGGAACTAATTCTTCTTTGAGAATTTGCACATATTTGTTGTAACAATCAGTATTCATAATTACACCATCCTTTGTCTAAGGGTCAATATATCTTCATGTCTAATTACATAATCACCAATTTTACTTACCTGTATAGGATGCCCTAGAATTTCAAATTGACGATTTTCTTTCTCAACCTTAAAACTTAATTTATTTGAACGGAAAAACATATATGAAACATATATTTCATGTTTACCTGGTAAAATACTAATTTCTAAATCTTCATTCGTATGTAGTGTTCCAATATGGTTGTTGTCTAAAAATACCTTTACACCAAACTTTGGATGATCACTATTATCAAGAAATGAAACCTTCATCGTTGACATACGAATCCCCCCTATTTTCATAATATGATTATATATTTTTATGGTAAAAGAAACAATACTATTTGTTTATATTTTTATAAAAATAAGTTTAATATTTGTAAACTCTTAGCAATATAATTCAAATTCATATTTTAAGTTTAATAAAAAGACTCTCATATAGAGAGTCTTAAACTATTTTTTGTTTTGTTTATTACGATTTTGTTCTTGTTCTTTCTTTTTGTTTTGATTTAAATCTTCTTGATAACGTACACCTAATTCATTAGCCATTTCCATGTCAAAGCGTTGTTTGTTGTTTTGACGTTCACGTTGCTTTTCATTTTGTTCGTGTTGACGTTCATTACGATTTAATTCTTGTCTCTTATTCTCGTTCATTTTTTCTCACCTCACTAATAGTATTAGCGAGGTTTAAAGGAATATACTAAAATAAATTAGAATTTTCTTTTTTAGGTGTAATAACAATCGTAGTTGTATTTGCGATACAATCTTCAATCATTGATTCATAATCCCAATTCTCAAAGCTTTGTGCTTTTTTAATTGTTGGTTTAGTAACAGGATTCTTTGGAGTAAAGATAGTACAACAATCTTCAAATGGTTGAATTGATAACTCATATGTATCAATATGCTTAGCTATATCGATAATTTCAAGTTTATCATATGTAACCACTGGTCTAAGCACAGGCATTGTGATTACTGAGTTAATAGTATTCATGCTTTCTAGTGTTTGACTTGCTACTTGCCCTACACTTTCACCATTTACAATCGCAAGACAATTGTTACGTTCAGCAATACGCTCAGCGATACGATACATCATTCGTCTCATGATAGTAATTGGATATGCCTCATTAGCATGCTTATAAATTTCTAATTGTAAATCAGTAAATGGAACAACATGCACTTTAATCTTACCTTGATACCCACTTAATTTTCTAGCTAATTCAAGCACCTTTTCTTGTGCACGATCACTAGTATATGGAGGAGATGCATAGTGTACACATTCAATTTCAATACCACGTTTCATCGTTAAATAGCTAGCTACTGGTGAATCGATTCCTCCCGATAACATTACTAGTGCTTTACCACCAACACCAACAGGATATCCGCCAGCACCCATAATAACTTTAGTTAATACATATGCACAATCAGGACGAATTTCTACTTGAACCTTAATATCAGGATTATGTACATCTACCTTGAAGTTAGAATTTACTAAAATTCTAGTTGCTACATAACGATTAATTTCATCACTATTCATACTGAATGATTTATCACTACGTCTAGCGACAACTTTAAATTTCTTACTTTCATCTTCTTCACGAATCATTGCTAATGCTGCATCAGCAATTTCATCAATGTTCTTCTCACATTTCTTCGCAAGAGAAAATGAATAAATACCAAATACATTCTTTAATACATCACAAACATCATAAGCATCTTCACCATTTAATACAATGAACATTCTATCATGTTGAGATTCAATCTTCACATTTGGAAAGTTAACCAATGCATGCTTAGTATTTTCCTTTAATCGACGAATAAAATCTTTTTTATTCTTTCCTTTGGTAGTTAATTCACCAAAACGAATTAAAATATGATTATATTCCATATTAACCTCCTAATTTAATTGAGTTAATAAACTCTTCTTTTTTCCCGTTCTTTACTATATATGCTTTAGCACTATCATCGCTCTTAATAATAGAAAGTACCTCATTCATATATATAAATGCAGTATTGTCTTCTAAAGCTATTCCAACATTGTCATAAGTGACACTATCAAAAGTTTTACGAGCTTCTAGATTATAATGCGGACAAACAGCTATGTCAATTAAATCTAAACCATTAATCAATTGATAATTGTCTTCACTTATTTCACTATATCCTTTAGCACACATTGATATTGTACCAGCACTAATTCCCATTATGCACTTATTCTTTATGTATGCATCTTTAATTAATAAGTCAATACCCTTTTGCTTCCATGTCTCAAGTGCATGTAATGTATTACCACCACTTAAATATATTATGTCAGCTTCATCAAACATCTTTACTAAATCATCACTATCATAAGTATTCTTGGCATAATTAATTACATCAACAACTACATTCATTTTCTTAAAATATCTTTTAACTCTACGAATATAGCCAGTATCATCATAAGCTGCAGTAGGAAGAAGCAATAGCTTACAATTCTTCTTATTTAAACATCCTAATACATATTCATCAATCTTCTTAGTTTCACCTGAAGAAAACTGACCTCCACCAATTCCAACTAACATATCTACTTACAATACTTCGCAACGATTTCGTTTACCGCATTAATAAACGAATCAATTTCCTTTTCAGTTACATCATTTTGTAAACTAACTCGGATTGAAGAATTAGCTTCCTTCTCTGTTAAACCAATAGCTAATAATACATGAGAAGCATCATTATAATTACTAGCACATGTGCTTCTTGCACTTACTAAGAAACCTGCAGCTTGTAAGGCATTCATCATAACTTCAGATCCAAGTTTAGTTCTAAAGTTTAAAATATATGGTGATGCTTCAGCCGGATTATTAATTACTATTTTCGGATTACTACTGAATGCAATTCTCATCTTATCATTTAATTTCTTAATCTGTTCATATGATTTAGATTGACTTTCTAACGCTTTGCGTAAAGTTTTTGCGAACACTATATTAGTAGGTGCATTATTAGTTCCACCACGTAGTCCATTTTCTTGTGATCCACCAGCAATAACAGGAACCAAATCGATATTAGTGCCTTTATATAGTAAGCCACTTCCCTTTAAACCATGAATCTTATGAGCTGATAATGTACCTAAATCTGCCACCGTATAATCCACTGGTAATTTACCACAAGCTTGTACGAAATCTACATGGAAATATATATGTTTATCACGTAGTAACTTACTTATTTCATTAATTGGATTAATTGTACCAATCTCATTATTTACAGCCATCACCGATACAAGAATAGTATCATCACGTAGTGCATTAGCTACTTGTTCACAAGTAATTACACCATCTTTATTAACTGGTAAATACGTAACATCAAATCCAAAATATTCCTCTAATTGTTTACATGTATTCATTACTGAAGCATGTTCAACATTAGTAGTGATAATATGTTTACCCTTACTCATATATTTAAGAGCTACACCTTTGATTGCTAGATTGTTAGACTCACTAGCTCCTGATGTGAATATTACATCATATTTTTTTAATTTAAGAAGATTTAGTATAGCATCTCTTGCTGTATCAACCAAACGAGCTGCATCTACGCCTACACTATGTATTGAATCCGGATTTCCAAATAAAGAGGAAACTAACGAAAAGTAAGTTTCCTGTACCTCTTTATCAACCGGTGTAGTAGCAGCATAATCTAAATAGATCATCTATAACACCTAACCTTTCAATTCTTGTGAACGTATTAAACTTTCATATGAACCTGGATGAATCTTTTCAATCATTTGAATTGAAATAGTTAATGCTTGTGTATATTCACCATTCTTGAAACATAATTCAGCTCTTGTTAATTCACTATCAACATCTGGATATGAAGAACGATATTTATTAGCATATACAATAGCATTTTCTACCATATTAGCTGAACCAACTAATTGATTTACACGATTGTGTAATTTATAAATATGGTCAATTGCGATATTTAATGCACCATTTAAACTTTCAATATTAAGTGGCACTTGATTTAAATAATGTTCTACCTCATGCAATTCAGTATATCCATTACGCAAATCTTGTTCGAAGTTGCTTCCAATACTTGGTAAACGATATTTTCTTAACTTAACTTGAACATCATGCAATGTAAGATATAGTTTTTCAACTTGCTCAATCGCTCTATTTTCATCACGACATGCTGCATTAAGCTTATCAGATAAAGTAGTAATTTCTTTCGACATATGTTTTAAAGACTCTTCATATTCCTTAACTGTAATTAATAAATTAGTATATGGAGTTTCTTTTTCTTGACTCTTCTTGCCTAATTCATCAATTCTACCACTCAATGCTGTTAATTGAGCAATATTGTTACTAATGAATGTATCCCAGTTCTCATAACCAAAACGTTCTCTATTCTTTTCATATGATGCCTTAAACTTAGACATATTGTCTAGTTCTTCATCAGTCTTAACTCTAATTTCAGAAAGAATAGTAGTAAATTGTTCATAGCTCTTAGCTTCTCTCTCAATTTGTTGAGTTAATTGATTTAAGCGAATCATACATTCTTGTAAGCTTTGCTCACATTCACCATTTAAACCAGCTTTGAGCTTATTTAAATCTTGATTAATAATCTCATTAATTAAATCTAAATTCTTATTTACCTCTAAGTGATTAACAACAACACCAACTTCTCTTGCTTGTAAATATAAGTTACAAACTTCATCAACCATACTCTTAACAGTTACATTAGCTAGTTCTGATAACTTAGGTGCTTCATTGATAACTTCATCTAAGTGTTTAATGCGTTCAGCAATAGTAGCTGTGATATCTTTAGATGTATCAAACTCACTGGCAAAGATATATTCTTCAAACTTAGTGAATAATTCTTCAATTTCAATACATTCGTTTTCAATAAATTCAGAAACAAATTGTAATTCACTACCATGATTAGTATAGTGTGAACGAAGATTACGATATTGTTCTTTTAACTTAGTAATATCAGCACGTTGAATACTTTCTTTTTCTAATACTTGATCCATATAAGACGAAAGAACTTCAACAACATTACCTATTTCTTCCATCATTTCATCAGCTTCATCAATCTTTTCGATAGCTTTTCTTGTTTTATGCATAAACATTAAATCATCAGCTTCAGTTAATAAAGATGATATTTCTACTAATGCTTCTTGGACTTTATCAAATTCTTCTTTACACTTTGGAACTAATTGAGCAACCTC
Source organism: Erysipelotrichales bacterium (assembly GCA_017532345.1). GTDB lineage: Bacteria > Bacillota_I > Bacilli_A > Erysipelotrichales > Erysipelotrichaceae > SIG230. The sequence goes on along the minus strand of JAFXJJ010000012.1, from coordinate 16,807 downwards.
AGCATTAGCTTTTGCAAGTGCCATTGTCTTTTGTAACTTATAAGATAATGGTTCACTTCTAAGTTCATTAAAACGAATATCTAATTCTTCTAATTGCTTCTTAACTCTTTTCTTTTTTAAATTACGAATAATTAACGTTAAAACAACGATTGTAACAACGCATCCTACAATCATTGCATATTTTGGTTCTTTAATACTATTTAATAAATCTTGAAAATTCATAGCTACACGCCCCTTATATACCTCTTATATAATAACATAAAATAGTTATACTTTATAGTTTTAATTTTTATAAAAAGAAATAAATCTTAGAATTATTAAAAATCTTTATAAATCCTAAATTTTTTTAACATTTTCAGTTGACTTATTACTTAATAAATGTTAAACTTAATGAGCATTTGTAAATAGCAGCTCACAAAGTCTTGAACAATGCGTTGATAACGTGTTATCACGGGGTATAAGTAACCTTGCTGCTCAAGGTGAAAGTAATCGTAAGTATCGACACAACTCAATGATAATTTGTGCTCTATTTGATTTGCATATGTCATATCAATAGGAGGAAATTAAAAATGGCAAGAATTACAGGACCAGTTTGGAAGCAATCACGTCGTTTAAGCTTCTCTGTATTAGAAACTGGTGAAGAATTAACAAAGCGTAATTACGCTCCAGGTCAACATGGACCTACTCACCGTGTTAAATTATCAAACTACGGTTTACAATTACGTGAAAAACAACGTGTACGTTTCATGTATGGTGTTAACGAACGTCAATTCCATAACACATTCGTTAAAGCAAGCAAAATGGAAGGTGTTACAGGTTACAACTTCTTATGCTTATTAGAATGTCGTTTAGATAACATCGTTTATCGTATGAACTTCTCTCGTACTCGTCGTGGAGCTCGTCAATTAGTTAACCATGGTCATATCTTAGTAAATGGTAAGAAAGTTGATATCCCTTCATACCGTTGTAAAGCTGGTGACGTTATCGAAGTTAAAGAAAACAGCAAAGGTATGGCAGCTATTAAAGATGCTTTAGAAGCTAGCCGTTCAACAGTTGCTTTCGTAACAGTAGACGTTGAAAACAAAAAAGGTACATTCGTACGTTTACCAGAACGTCATGAATTAAATACAGAAATCAACGAAGCATTAATCGTAGAATTCTACAACAGATAGTCTTAACTATCAAAGGACATCCGTATGGATGTCCTTTTCTTTTATATAAAAGTACTCATATAATATATCAAAATAAAAAGAGGCAAATCTACTAATTTACCTCTTTCATATTTATTAGTTAAATTCTACTAAATAGTAATTCTTCTTACCTTTCTTGATAACAGTAATTTCATTACCATAAGCTTCACTCTTAGAGATTGTAGCTTCTAAATTAGTATTCTTAACACCATTTACAGCAATAGAATTACCTTGAATCATTTCTCTAGCTTCTCTCTTACTTGAACAAATCTTATTATTTACTAATACATCAATTAATAATGATCCATCATCACATTTAACTTTTGGTGCACCAGATAATGCTGAACGCAATTGTTCAATTGTTAATTTAGAGAAATCTCCACTGAATAATGTTTCAGTAATTAACATTGCTTCTTCTAACCCTTTTTCACCATGAACTAAACGTGTAGTTTCTCTAGCTAATGCTTTTTGAGCTTCACGTTTATGAGGTTCGTTTTGAACTGAAACAGCTAATTCTTCAATTTCTTCAGGTGTTAAGAAAGTAAGACGTTTTAAGAAATTAATAACGTCATCATCACTTGTATTAATAAAGAATTGATAGAATTCATAAGGACTAGTTCTAGCTGGATCTAACCAAACATTAGCACCTTCACTCTTACCGAACTTAGTTCCATCACTCTTTGTAATTAATGGTGAAGTTAAACCAAATACTTTCGCATCACTACCTTCAACTTTACGAATCAATTCAGTACCACTAGTTAAGTTACCCCATTGGTCACTACCACCAATTTGTCCAACACAGTTATAAGTTTGGTATAAATGTAACCAGTCAGCAGCTTGTAGAATTGTATAAGTAAATTCTGTGAAAGAAATACCACTATCTAAACGACTAGCAATAGTATCTTTACTAATCATATAGTTAACATTAAAGTGCTTACCATAATCACGTAAGAAATCTAATAAATTTAAAGAACCTAACCAGTCATAGTTATTAACTAAAATAGCTCCATTTTCAGATTCAAAATCTAAGAAACGAGATAATTGTTCTTTGATACAAGTAACATTATGACGAACATCTTCTAAAGTTAATAGTTTACGTTCAGTTGTAGGTCTTGGGTCACCAATCATACCTGTTGCACCACCACATACAGCAATTGGTCTATGCCCTTCTTTTTCCCAACGACGTAATAATAAGATTTGTTGTAAATGTCCTACATGTAATGAATCTGCTGTAGGGTCAAATCCACAGTATACTGTCATAGGTTCTTTAATTCTTTCTCTTAAACCAGCCATGTCAGTACAATCTTTTAATAATCCACGATACTCTAATTCTTCTAAAAATGTCATTTTTCTAACCTCCATAAAAAAAGAGCATCCATCTAAGGACGCTCTTGACGTGGTACCACCTTAGTTCATGATTTACTCATGCACTTTATTCGTTAACGCCGAATACGCTTAATTTTCATTAAGATGCTCCTAGTTGTATTTCCTACCACAAATGACTTATTTCCACCAACCATAAGCTCTCTTAACATTTGTTTTGATAGTACTTCGACTATTCACCGCTTCTTTATAATATTAAAATTTGTAATAAATGTCAACTACTTTGTTGATTGTCTTGCATTATAAACATAATTCAATTCAATTTCCTTATCAGGAACTGGATCATCGTTTAATAGCTTAGTCATAACACGCATTGCCACAGCACCTAAATCATAAGAAGGAATATTGAAGCTTGAAATTTGTGGACGAATCATAGAATTGTATTTAGAGTCATAAATACAAACAATTTCAGTTTCATCAGGAATTTCAATATTAGCTTCCTTAGCAGCATTTAATACTGCAAGAGCATGTGAATCACGATTTGCAATCATAACTTGATGTTTATGATCTTTGAAGTATTCATTTAAGAATGAATATGCAGTTCTATATTCTCTAGGAATACGAATAACTGGTTCTTCTTTTACACCATATTCATCAAAAGCTTTTTGTAAACCTTTAATTAATTGATTAGTTTGAGATTGATTCTTTCTATCTTCAATTAATTTAATATCTGTAATTCCACGCTTCAAATAAGAAGTAGCAAGTTCATAAGCTGCTCTAGTTAAATTAACAAACACTGAACATACTTTATCACGTGATATACGATTACCAACAATTACTAATGGTAATTGATAGTTTTGCATTGTTTGTAGTTCATTTTCAGTTAATTTATCATTGAAAATAACAGCACCATCAACTCTTGACTTAATAATATTTTCAATTAACTCACCTAAATCAGTAATCCCCTCTGTAGTAGTATGAAGAATGATATTATAACCATAAATTTTGGCTACATCCATTAAACCATTTATCATCTGACCAGTATAAGATAAACTTGTTTCAGAAACTACTAAAGCAAGTGTAGTTGTCTTAGATAAAGCTAACCCTTGCGCAACTGCATTTGGCTTGAATCCTAAACGTTCGATAGCTTCTTCAACACGCTTCTTAGTATCTTCTCTTACAACAGAAGAATGATTGATAACACGGCTCACAGTAGCTAAAGATACATCCGCTTCTTTCGCTACATCATAAATGGTAATTCTCTTCATTACTATCCCTCCTTGTTCTCCTCATCCTTGTATTCTAAAAATTGTACACCATGCTTTTTATTCCACCAGTTACTTGCTGATGTAATTGCACGTTCTGCAGTATCTCGTAAGAATTTTCCTGTCCCTTTAACAGCTTTTTGAACATTTTCATTGTTCTTAATTTCAATTGCTGTAGCAGCAATAACTCGCCCAGATTGTTTTGTGAAAGTCCAAGCACTATCTTTCCAATTCGATAATTCTTGTTTAAAGCTTTCACTGTTCTTAACATCTTCAACTGTATTAACTACACCTGTCTTAATAGTCTTACCTGCTTTAACAGTATTTTCTTTTACAATTGTATAACTATTCTTAACATTTGGATTATTAATTACCTTATTAAATCCACTCTTAGTTGATTCGATTACATCACTAGAAGTTTCTTTGATCTTAGCAACACCCTCTTGCACGTTATCGCGATTATAAATTTCAAAAGCCCAACTCTTAGCATCATCAGCTTTATCCATCACAAAATCTAATGTATCACGTACAGGTTCTTTTTCCAATTGATCATAAACAAAATCTTTGACTTGTTCATACTTATCTTGTACTTCAGGACGTTCCCAAACTTCTTTAACCTTTTCAGAAACATCTTCAAACCCAGTTTTAATAGTATCATACGCATCTTGAACTGGCTTACTAGATAAAGCTTCACTTACTGCATCCTTAACATTATCAAAATCATGTAGAATAGGATTTTCTTCTCTAGGCTCACTAGTATCACCATCTGTCCATGAAGCTACTTCACTAATTACATTATCCATAATTTCATGAGCTTTCTCTGCTGCTTCTCGAACTTCTGGAGAATTTACAAACTCATTAGCTCTTGCTTGTACTTCACTAGCAATAGAAGCATTTTCACTTGCTAATTCAGTATCTACATTCGATTCAATTTTATCGCTTAAATCTTGAATAAAACTAATTGCGTTATCAAATGTTTCACTATCAGTTTTTGTTTCAACATCATTGTTAACTACTTCTTCTTTATTCTCAGTAGTTCTATTTTGAAATTTACTCCACCATTTTTCTTCCATTGTTATTCTCCTTCCGTATTTACAGATTCTTCATGATAATATACTGTATTACCCTTACGTTTCTCAATAACTTCTTTAAACCAATCCATAATAGTTGAGAAGTTATGTACAATATAGTCAATTGCACCATTAACGCCATTAACAGTTGCAACATGAACATTATCGATTGTCCCACAAATTGATTCAACTGTATCAAGTGGTTTTTCTAATCTAGTCACTTTATTATCAACATTATTTAATAGCGTTTCAGCCTTAGTTAATAATTGAATTAATTTTCTAAATAATAAAGCTAAATAAATTAATACAACCACTCCCATTACTGGCAATAATAATTCACAAACTTCTTTTAGTGATAATAATAATTGATCTAACATATACTCACCTCGAATTTAGTATATCACTTTCTGAAAATATTTTCAAGATTTATGATACCGCTTTACATAATTTTCTGATACTTTTTTACGTTTTCTAAAACTTTATATACATCCTTTGTAGACATACCAATATATACTGCTGGTGCAAATTCTAACATTTTCTTTGCACTTTCTTCATCTTCTCTAACAATAATAGAATTAGGCATACGATCAGCTATATAATGAATATCTATATCATAGCCTTCCTCTTTTAGAGTATTTTCATTAAATGGAACTAAACATACTTCATCAGCTAAATTTAATGCTTCAATGAAATCCTCAATTAAAATTACTAAACGAGAATAACGATCTGGTTTATAAACAGCAACAATTTTCTTATCAGGCCAACGAAGTCTAGCTGCTTCTAACGTTACGCGAATTGCAGTTGGATGATGTGCATAATCATCAACAAAAATATTCTCACCTAAAGTACTAACTTCAAAACGACGTTTAGTGCCTTTAAAACTTACTAATCCATCACGAATTTCTTCATAAGAGATTCCTTTTACAATACAAACAGCAATAACACCTAAAGCATCCCATAATAAATGATGCCCAATTAAATTTAATTCAAACTCACCAAAAAAGTCATTATTATAGTAAACATCAAACTTCATTCCAGTTCCAGTTTCTATAATATTTCTAGCTTGAATATCATTATTATCATTTAAACCATAATAAATATGGTTAACAGTCACATTTAATGAACGAACATTTTCATCATCACCAAACATCACAATACATTTCTTAACTTGATTAGCAAAAGCTTCAAAAGCACTCTTATAATCTTCTAAATCTTTATAATAATCAACATGATCTAAATCAATATTTGTTAAGATAGCATAATCTGGATGATATGCCATGAAATGACGTTTATATTCACAGCTTTCTAATACAAAGTTTTCAGCATTTTCTACCATTCTTCCAGTAGAATCACCAATTAAGTAAGCTGTAGGCATAATCTTTTCTAAAGTATGAGAAAGCATCCCTGTAGTTGTTGTTTTACCATGTGTACCACACACTGAAAAGGAAGTATACTTTTCCATAAATTCACCTAAAAATTCATGGTATAAATATACCTTATCACATATCTTACGTGCTTCAACAATTTCTTCATGAGTACTAGGGAAATGGTTCCCCACAATAACAATCATATCCTTCTTAATATTATCTTTTGAGAACGGAAGAATAGGTATTCCAGCATCTCTAACCGCTTGTTCAGTAAAAACAAACTTTTCTATATCACTTCCCTGAACATCATTTCCCATGCTTTTTAAAATGCATGCTAAGGCAGACATTCCAGAACCCTTAATTCCTATAAAATGATACATAATTGCCTCCTATTTATTTGAATTATCAAAGAATTCAGAAATTTCTAATTCATCTATTAAATCTTCTTTAACTTCTTCTTTAAAATCTTCATCAAAGAATGAATACTGATGTATATCTTCTTTCTTATCGTTATTTTTAGGCGTAGAAATAATATCATCGATATCACATAAAGGAGGAAGTTCATTGTGAACTGTTATGTTAAGTGCTTCTACATTGTCCTTCTTTTCTTCTACCTTTACTTCTTCTTTTTCTGCTTCTTTCACATGTTTATTCATTCCATACATAGGAGAGAATACTGTTCCTAGGTATGACTCAGATCTTCTAGTCGTTTTATGTTCAGTAACATCATTACTATTAGAAATCTCTGCTTCTTTTTCAGTTACACCAAAAATTGGAGAAATAACTGTTTTAAAGTCATAATTAACACCACGACGATCATTAATTTCAACTTTTCTTTGAGGTATCTCTCTACGAACTGGAGCAGGTGTTTCTTGTGGAATTACTGGCTCATCAATATCAATAAAAGTAGAAGGTTTCTCAGCAACCTTATAGAACTCCATAGAACTTGATTCTTCATTACGAATAAATTGCTTATCAACATTAGTAGTTGTTGACTCTAATGTGATGTCTTGCATTGTTGTCTTTGTAGGTTCTTCTACTTCTGTTCTAGTTACTGTAGTTGTAGAACTTTTTTTATTCTTTAAATATCTTGGTTCTTCAACTTCCTCTATTTCTTCAACTTCTTCATCATCTTCAACTTCCTCAAAAAAGAAATTCATGAATTTTTGAAATACCATATATTTTCCTCCTAATTTTCTTCATCTGAAGTTTCATCTTCGTCATTCAATTCTTCCTCTGTGTAACCGCCACCAATTGTTTCTTCAGCTTCATGTGTTAAATCACTACCTGGTCCCACAATTTTATCACTTAATACATCAGCAACAATACCGCTTTCTGGGAACACTGTTTCAAATAAATCATATGATTGTTCAATCACGGTATTAACTTTATTCGAATAGTTTAATAAAACTAATTCACTATCTACTTGAACACTACGTCCGATTACCAACATATTATAAACAATATCATTAACTTCACTTAATGGAGATAATGAAACAAAATAAACATCACCATAACTAACATAAATAAAATAGTCACCCTCATTAAGTTTGTTTACAATAACACTATAATCTCGCATTACATTAGCATAATCTTCTAATTCACCACTTCGATTAATTAATGTATCTCCTACTTTCATAATGTCATTATGTTGATTAACTTTATACTTTAATAATCTATCATAATACTCATTAATAATTACTTCAGCAATATCTAAAGACATATAAAAGCTTGTATTATTTAATATAAACTCAGCATTCTCAACATCTAAATTAGGGTTAACCCTTTGCCCAATTCCTCTCGGTAGATAATAGTCAAAATATTGTCTATGTCGATTAGTTTCAACACCTACATCTACTTTACTAGCCATTCTAATTGTATTTGCAATCTCATCTATTACACTTTTTTGAGATACACCACAACCTGACAGAAAGAATAATGAACAAAGAAGCAATATTGCTCTTTTCTTCATAGTTTATTCACCTCTATTTTTTTAAAACCATTCGATAAATTGGTTGACCTAGTTCCACAAATCTAGTTTCATACTCTGTCATTGTATCACCTTCAACATCTCCTGCACGATAATCAACATTAATCTCATTAATTATCCAACCATTCTTACTGAATTCAGCTACTGAATATTCAAATAATTTACGATTATCAGTCTTCATTTGAATTTCGCCATTATCACTTAACAAGTTTCTATACATATCTAAAAAGCTCTTACTAGATAAACGACGTTTCGCATGCCCCTTTTTAGGCCATGGATCAGAGAAATTTAAATGAATAATATCTATTTCATTCTTATCAAACCACTCTTCTAAATTACATGCATCCATATTAATCATAATAGTAGATTCATGATCTACTTGAAGTGCCTTTTTCGCAGCTACAGCAGCACAGTTTGTATCTTTCTCGATTGCAACAAATCCATCTTCAGGATATCTTTGATGCATACCAATAAAATAGTCACCTTTACCACACCCAATTTCAACGTGTAATAAACCTTTACAATTAAGTTTTTCACGCCATTTTCCTTTATATTCACTAGGATTATCTAAAACATAATCTCTATTTTCACTAATAAATGGTTCAGCCCATGTTTTTTTTCTCATTCGCATTGTAAATACCTCTCACATTTATACTATTATATAATAACATATTCAAACAAAAAAAGCACAGTTTATTTATATAAACTGTACTTCAAATTTTTACTTTTTTATTAACTTATCATACTCATCTGTTGTTAATAACCGATATCCACCTTCAATTAGTTCTTCATCAAGTGTCACATCACCAATAGATAATCGTTTCAAATTCACCACTTCATTACCAACAGCTATCAACATGCGTTTTACTTGATGGAATTTTCCTTCAAATATCGTTAGTAAAATACGTTTAGAATCTACAACCTCTACTTTAGCTGGCATTGAACTAAAGTCTTTGAAATCAATTCCTGTTTCTAATTGTTTAATTTGTTCATCATTAATTGGTGATATCAAATCACATTGATAAACTTTTGGAATCATATTCTTAGGAGAAATAATATGGTGTGCGAAATCACCATCATCAGTAATAAGTAATAAACCAGTAGTATCAATATCTAATCTTCCAACAGTAAATAAATCTCGATGTGAATATTCAGGTACATATTCAAAAACCGTTTCAGCTTTGCGGTCATCATTAGCGCAAACACACCCAGCTGGCTTATTCATCATAATATAAACATGTTCCATATACTCAACTAATTCACCATCAAAAGTAACTGAATCATTATTTTCATCAATTTTGAAATCATCTTTTTTTATAATCTCTCCATTAACTTCAACATATCCATTACGAATAAATTGTTTAATTTCTTTTCTTGAGCCATATCCGGCTAACGCAAGATATTTATCTAATCTCATTTTATTAACTCCTTTTTAGTCTAATCATTGTTAATAGTTCATCAGTTGACTTATGTAGAATATACTGTGGTAATTTAAAGTAGAACGAACTAATTAAATACGTCACAGCACCAAATCCTCCAAGTACAATGAATTGAATAAGCCCAATTACTCTTCCTTGATTAACAATAACTAGTCCTAATTTTTGACCTAACACAAACACTATTTGTGTAAATAATAAGCATAATACTATTTTACTTAACGAATTAATAAAATCACGCTTAGGAACTTCAACGCGACGATTAACGTCTAAGAAGTTTAATAAACAACCACTAAGTGTTCCTATTACTGAGGATAAACAAGCGCCTGGATATCCCAACAAATAGATAAGTGGTACAACACTTACTAGCTTAATAAATATCCCAATCGCAACATTCTTCATATTCTGTTTACGTAATCCTAATGCCATGGTGATAGATGTGATAACCGGTGAAATGGTAGATGCTAAACCATCTAATGAATACCATCGTAAAATTTCTCCGTCTAATTCAGTATAAGTAGCACCATAGAAAATATAATACAGTGGTTTTGATAAGCTAGCTAGTACAAGTGTTAGTGGTAACGCTAGATAAAGTGAAGTAATAATAGCTTCATTAACGTATCTACTCGCTTGTGGATAATTTTTTTCTTCATAACTAGCTGAGATATATGGTACTACAGCAACGCTGAACCCTGGTGCTACAGCCATTGGAATAGAAGTTAATTTATCAACATTCATATTAATAATGCCATATATTAAGTCAGCATTAATCTCGCCTCTTAATCCCATTGTACGATTGAATACAAGCATATCAATAATGAAATAAGAATATCCTAAAATACTGACAATCATATATGGTAAAGCATATTGTAACATCTCATTAAGAATTCTCTTATATTCATCCTTAGTTACTTTACGATTAGCTTTTTCTTTTAAATCTTTAAATACTACTCGATCTCTAAATACAAATTGAATTATTGCTACCACCGCTGCAATCGAAGTTGATAAGACCGCAAAATAAACAGCCATAATGCGATTACTTTTAAACACGTAAACTGATATAAATCCAGCCACTAATAAAAATACAACGCGAACAACTTGTTCGACAACTTGACTTTGCGCATATAATGTAAGTTCTTTTAATCCTTGATAAAACCCGCGATAAACACTTAAGACTGGTACAAAGAATAACGCAAGTGAAATAATACAGTAACATGTCTTAACTATATTTAGATACTCAATACTCGCATCAATCGGTGAAACTATTTGTGCTAAAGGTGTCGACATTAGTATTAAGCCAAACATCCCTATCATGCCAAATAATGACATGATATAGAAAGAAATACGTCGTATTGCTAAGACTGTATCATAATCATCCTTCACCATATACTTAGCGACTAATGCAGCAATAGCGAACGGAAACCCTGCACTTGAAACATTTAAAATATATGTATAGGTACGATAGGCATAGGAATAAAAGGCCATATTACCTTCCCCTACTAATGCATTAAAAGGAATGACATAAATCATTCCAATAAATTTAGTTAGAAATATTCCAGCAGAACCTATTAAAGCACCTAAAATTAACGATTGCTTCTTCTTGCTCATAATTATTCCTCTTCAACTATTTCTTCTTCAGTATTCTCTTCTACTTCTTCAACAGGATATGAAGGGAATAATTTAATAAACTCTCTTGTAGTAGTTAACTTGGCATAATCCTTCCAAGTAACCAAAATATTTAAAACTGGTTCTTCGACCGTAGTTACACCACTTAAGCAAATAGCTTCAATATATCCTACACTAGTATTAGATTGATTAGGAATTAATGTGTAACTTTCTTCATCAAAAATACCAATACAAGGATAAATAACCATATCACTTCGCTTCGCTGTACTTTCAGCAACTAAGATTTCAATGTTGTACATTGCTACTTGAGGATTTTCAATTATGATATCATAACGAGTTGTTCCATCTTCTAATTTATTTAGAATAGCATATATATCATAATAATATGAATCCTGAACATAGCGGTCTTGTTCAATCAATGTATTTAAATATGATTCATATTTCGTTAAACTATCTTGTTCATTAACAGTTGTGTCTTTAGTACATCCACTTAACATAACTATTGACAATATAAGAATAAATAATTTTTTCATATTATCACCCATTGATAATTATATCATAGTTAACTTTTTTATAGAATATTTTTTAATCATTTTACTGTTTTCAGTGAATTATTTCTATTTAAGCGATGCTCTAAACGCAATTTATCAGATATCATAGCAATAAATTCTGAATTGGTTGGCTTTGCTTTACTAGAAGAAATTGTATATCCGAAAATATCATCAATCACATCGATATTCCCTCTATTCCATGCCACTTCAATAGAGTGGCGAATAGCACGTTCTACACGTGATGGAGTTGTATTATATTCATCAGCTATAGATGGATATAACACCTTGGTAATCCTTCCTATGTTATCACTATCAATATACGTCTTCATAATGGCAGTACGTAAATATAAATACCCTTTTATGTGAGCAGGAATTCCTATTTCATGAAGTAATTCCGTTATTTCACTTTCCAGCTTTGGACCATTATTTTTCATTTCTACTTCTTTTACTAGCTTACCAGAAGCTAATTCAATCATCTTATTTTGTAAAGACTTATAATCAAAAGGTTTTAATGCCATATAGTCTACATTTAGACACTCTAGAAATTCAATCATTTTCATGTTACTTAAAGTACAACCCAATACTATTTTATGAACATTTAAATGATCTTCTCTTATCTTTCTAATAACATCCATACCATCCATGTATGGTAATAAAGCATCTAAATATAATACATCTACTGCATGATTCTTTAAATATGTAATACATTCAACACCACTCTTGCATCTTCCTAAATAATTAAATCTAACATCATTTTGTATACTACGAGAAAATTCATCCGAAAATTCATTTACTGCACTAACTAACAGAATACTTGTTTTCATATTGTTCTCCTTTATTTTCCATACCAATTATAGACAACTAATATTAAGAAAATCGTAGAAGATTGTCGATTAATCAAAATATTTGTATGAAGTTGTTAGAACGTGTATAAATAGAAAAAGGCATATATATGCCTTTGATATCAATTAATTAAGGTTAGCATTCTTCATCAGGCTTTTGGCCATCATGAGCTTTCCACATACACTCTGTTAATGAGAAATCTGTAAATAATGCCTTAAATGAAGATTCTTCAGGACTACATGCATATATGCCAAACTGAACAGTATTATTTCCTTCAATCATGTGACACACACGCATTTGCGTAAACTTTTTACCATCACTAGAACACTCAATACAATAATCATCTTCTCTACGACTAAATCTATACCACATAGTTTTAATATCAGCAGGAATTACTGTAGTTGCCCAATCAGAGTATCCATGATTAGTCACAACACTTCCTAAATGTTGGAATTCCTCATTTTCATATTCTACCGATCCCTTAAGCCAATTCTCACTATCTAAGTACATTACAATCCCACATTGATCAAAACGATGATGGCTTTCAGTAAAATCTGTTTTAACCGTAAATGAAAAATATTTTTCATCTGTTGTCATTTGCAGTACAGGAGCATTATCATTTCTAAAATGGTAATACGTTCTTTGCCACAAGTCTGTATGAGGCTCAGTAATTATCTCAATACAACTATCAGTAATTTTATATTCCTTAGGTTCACGGATCCATTTTAAATCATTAACATTAAACATAATATTGCCCTCCTTAGTTAAAAGCCTAATAATTTAATAAATATAGGAATAAATAATGCTGGTAACATATTTGCAACACGGAAGGTTTTCTCACGAATCAAATTAGCACCCACACAAAAGATTAATGCACTTCCTATAAAAGATATCTCTGCAATTAAAACATCACTGATTACGGAACCAAATAATGCAGCAATTAACGTTATACTACCTTGGTAGATAAATAAAGGTATCGCCGAGAAAATTGTTCCTACTCCATATGTTGCAGCTAATACTACTACAATGACAAAGTCAAGCATTGCTTTAACAACTAACATTGAGCTATCTCCTGTTAAGCCATCTTGCATAGGCCCAACTATCGCCATAGCACCAACACAAATAATCAATGACGTAGTAACAAAACCATCAACAAAACGATTATCATTGTTTACTCTCACTAAATCTTTAACCTTAACTCCCAATACTTCCATTTTAGACTCTATATCAATCCATTCACCTATTAACGAACCAAAAACAAGACTAAATATAAGTAACATAGTACCTCGTGTTGAAATACCACCCTCATTAATTTCTAACATATAGCTAAGTACACCACTAATACTAATAAATATTACAGCTAAGCCATTAGCTTGCATAAGAATTGTTTCAAAGCGCTTAGTTATACCTTTATTCAAAATAATTCCTAGAATTCCTCCAACGATAACAGCAGCTGTATTAATTATTGTTCCTAACCCAATCATAATAACCTCTTTAATAATCTCTAAATAGTTCAATACATTTATGATTATATCATACATATATCAAAAAGGCAGATTTTTATTTAATCTGCCTTATTTTAATGAATATATTAATGATTCAGTATTCATTTAAACATAATTATTTCTAGGATAAACAATACCTAAGTCCTTATATATTTAAAGAGTAAGCATCCCTTAATTAAAAGTAACAGAAATACTACTATAACTGCATAAGGTTCTCTTGTAAGTGATAAAATGATTACTGCAAGAATACTTAATACCAATGAACAACTAGTGATATTCTTTTGACTTTTTACAACTTTGAAATATGTTAATAGGAGCTTTAATACTCCAATCAGCATCATGCTTATGAATATAGTCCAATAAATAGTAAGATTTAACCCTGTCGTTTCTGCATAATCAAAAAGACTTACAGAATACACATTATCATTCACTGTTTTAGGATACAACGGCAAAATAACAAGCATACAAGAACAAAGATCAGTTATTCCGAAAAGCACATCACATATATTTTGTACATTTGACTTATTCTCCTTCTCAGCAATTGTTATCAGTTTATCAGCTGACAATAAATCATCTATCGTTACTGAGAAATAACATGATATCTCCTTCAAAGAATCAATACTTGGATATCCTCTGCCCGACTCCCACTTTGAAATAGCAGTTCTAGAAACATATAGTGCCTCTGCTAATTCTTCTTGAGTTAAACCTCTATTCTTTCTTAGTTCCTGCAGTTTCTCACAAAATTCCATAGTACCCTCCCATTATCTTTCTTCTTTGCAATATAATATCACAACTCCATAATACAGACAAAATAATCCTATACTTAATAAAATAGCTCCTATAATATCAGTTAACCAATGAACTCCTGAAAGTAATCTACCAATTACCATAAAGGATGTAAAAACAATTATTAGTGGATTTATAATTTTAACTAAACGAATATTTTTTACACGACGTTTTATTTGAAGCATTAGCGTAGGCATAACACATAATACTAGCAATGTTGTTGAGGATGGATAAGAAGCTTCTAATCTTCCATCTATTAGAATCGGTCGATAATTAATTGGAATTATTTCAAATAATAAATATCCAATAATCACAATAAAATAATAGATGCCAAGTAAAATAATATCTAAATCAACTTTTAGAATACTCTTTCTTTTAATCATTTGAGTAAATCCAATCATTGCAAATACTATACATATTAATATCGGTACTAATCCAAGCCAATCCGTAATAGTGAAAATAAACATATTGACTCCTGTTAATTGATGAAACCAAGTATTTAAAGTTGCAAAGCCTACATCGGTACCATTTTGCCCTATGCTTTGTACATCAATAATCTGAATTAATAGAGTCCAACATACGAATAGAATCACCATCAATATACCTATTAGCAAATACTTTTTCCCTAACCTTCTCATTTTTCAATACCTCTTTCTTATTCACAAAAAAAGAATAACAGTAATCTTAAGAAATATGTAGAATATCAAAGTAACAACCATGATACGAATCGTGTCATACAAGGAGCTTCAATTAATAACATTAAGTTAAGAATGACATTAAAATCAATTATTAAAGAAAAAACCGAAAGGACTTCGATTAAAAAGGAAATCTTGTGATTTTCTTTGATAATGGCAACGAAAATAGGATTCATATATGTGTTCTCCTTGTAATCAACTTTTATCTAATTACAAGGTCCGCTATAGCTAAATGATACCAATAGCAGCCACACATTCTCTATTTTTTTGCCAAGTACTTACAAAAAATACTCCCATACTTTTCAGTATGAGAGCTTTCTTTTAACTTAATGACATTGAATACAATTCCTATCTTCGATTTAAATTCAAAATTTCATTTTTATAATTCAATATAATCGAAAGAATAGATATTTAACATTAGCTTTCTATCGAATCTAAATTCTTCCAACCATAACGATATATAGAGATTATCATAGAAACCTCACTGACAATTTCATCTAGAATCCCTGCCCAAGAACCTACAATAATATTATAGATAATCCATAAAGGAGAATTGACGAACATTCCAGCAATACGTATCTTCTGAGCATTATATGTATACCCTCCGATAGTGGATGCGATATTCGCAACAACAGGTAATATAGACCACCATTCTTCATAAGTAAATATTAAAGTTAGTATTTGTAACATACATATTACATAACACATCTTTTTATCTCTAAGAAAAGCATTTTGACTTCCTAAACAAAATGAACGAATCAAATTTAAAATATAACTAATTCCACCCGTAATTGCACCTAACATCAATAAATGTGTTGTATAACATAAATACGAAGCAAACTGTACTCTAAATAAATTCTTATTACATAATAATATACCCTTTCATAAATCCCTAAATAGCGAAACTAATTGTAGCACATACAACAATAAAATGACAAGGTTCATAAACCTTGTCATCTATTTCTCTTTTATCATGTAGTATAGGAGTTTCCTAACACTAACGATCATCGCATGGACCATGCTTTTAGAAAAGATACGTCTATACTAATGTTATTTAATTTGACAAATTGGAATTTACTCAGTTAGTAATCTTTCAGTTTCTTCCATGTCCTTTTCAATCAGGGGTCGCATACTGTCCTTGTACTTCGATAAATCAGCGC
>JAFXJJ010000001.1 GCA_017532345.1 Erysipelotrichales bacterium | reverse complement strand
CTCATAGTCGTGGCGCCATTCACCATCATAATATTCAATTAATTCATTTAACTTGGGTAATAGTAGCAAATAATCATCCAAATTATTTTCTAATTTAGATATTACTTCTGTAGCTTCATCTAAAATACTTTCCATATATGTAATACGTTCTATTTGTTTCATAGTACACCCTCTATTCTATAATAAGTATATCATAAAGAAAAGCAGATAGACACCTATCTGCTAATTCTCATACAATCGTTTAACTTACTGAATTGAGTTAGTATACCATCCTGGATAGTATAAGCTTCCCCTAGTAATTCCTCTATACCATCATGTCCATAAACATAACTACCATCGACAATCGCATAGAATATTCTTCCATAACTATCAGGATATGCTATATCTTCAAATACACGTAATCCATCCAATACGTCATTCTTAATATCTTGATAATGTGGTAAAAGCATTAGTTTTGTGATACCTAGTCCTACTCTAAAACGTTCAAATGTCTTAGATATAGCTTCTCCTTCTAATTCTGGATGTACATAAACCATGTCAGCAGAATTCATGCTACCCGCACTAATTCCTATTACAATACCTTCATAACCCTTTAATAATTGATGCAATTGTATTTCCTTAAAGAAATCATTTTGAGTTGGCACATGCCCTCCAGCTAGTAGAATCACATCTGCCTTTCCAACTAACTCAGCAGCATCCCTTACATTTCTATGATCAAGCACAAAATATTCACTAACCTCGAAGCCACTTATTTTAAAGTCATCTATTAATATCTTAGAATATTTCTCATTTTTCTCAAAACTATCTGGACTTGAACAAATATACAATATAGTCATAGGATTAGTAATATGTTTTTGTAAATTATCAACAAATTTATTAGCTAGATTTAAACCACCACTATCAATTCGAGGATTACTCGTAAGAAAGTATATCATATTATCCCCCATTTACTATTTCTACTCTTCTATCTCTAAATCAAAATCTCTTAATGTTAACTCCTGCATATTACTATCCGGCTCAGCAATTAATCGCTTAGATTGATTTAAGATAGCCGCCTCTACTACATTACGTGCTAAACGTCCATTACCACTTTCTTTACTGTTACGTATTTGCATACGTGTAAAGTATTCTAATAATGGTTGTTGACACTCTTCTGTAATCACATAATCCTTGCTCTTAGCTTGGATATTGGCAATCTTAGTTAATTCATCACCTGTGTAATCAGGGAATTCAATCACATTAGGGAAACGTGATTTTAACCCACTATTGGAAGTCAAGAACTCACTCATTTCTTTACTGTAACCAGCAAGAACTACAATTAAGTTTTCTCTATTGTCTTCCATTCCTTTTACTAATGTATCAATTGCTTCTAATCCAAAGTTATCATCTTTACCACGATATAAGCTATATGCTTCATCAATGAATAATACACCACCTAAGGCAGACTTAATAACTTGATTAGTTAATGGTGCTGTGTGCCCTACATATCTACCAACTAAATCAGCACGTGTAACCTCTACTAATTGACCACTGCTTAAGATACCTATAGACTTTAAATAACGTGCTAAGATACGTGCAATCGTAGTCTTACCAGTACCTGGATTACCTGTGAATATCATATGCTTAGATACTGTTGTAGTCTTATAGCCTTGACTCTTACGTAATGCTTGTACTTTATAATCATTTTCTAATGAAATCAAGTATTCTTTAATTTCATCTAAGCCTACAATTGAATCTAATTCGTCTTTGATACTAGCTAGTTCTTTACCACCAAATTGTCTAAACATTGATTTTAAAGAGAATTCTTTTTCTTCTACTGTAAATAATAATTCATTATCATATCGTAACGAGAATGTAGCTTCATCTACACCCTCCTCTAGCTTGTATTGAGTTAATGCTTGGTATACCTTATCACACATATCAATAATAGGAATAACACCATTAGAAACCGTTGCTAATGAGCTTAAATAATTTACTACACTATCATCATAGTTAAGTGTAAACTTTAGCTTTTCTTGTGTTTTATATGTAACTTCTTTAATATTTCTAATACTAATTTCAGTTAGTTCTTCCTTACTAAATTCATCACTCTCACAAATATCCATGAATAATGATGTGAATGTAGTACCAAACGTATCAGTTAGCTTAGATAAAGGCTTCTCAGATAAGAATACTAAATACTTATTCTCAAAGCTAATACTCTTAACTGCACTAGTTAATAATGTATTATTAGCCTCTACTAATTGCCCTTTACTTAAGCCATAGCGTTTATTTAAAGCTAATTCACTTTCCTTAATAACTTCACATAAGCTTTGTAGGAAATAAGTAGATGCTAGCTCTACATGGTCAAATAAGATAATTGATGACTCAGCTTGACTTGCCATATACATATCTTGTAGGAAGATTGATTCTTGTTCCTTGTTGTCGTATGCACCTAAGTCTATTTCATGCACCTTAGTACCGCGTACATAAGAATTATAGCCTAGATATGATGTAGCACGAGATAATGCAGTATGCTTTCCATACCCATTATTTCCACATAATAATATCGCATTAGCAATCTTTCCCTTTTCTACGCCACTAACATTAGGACGTTTGAAGCCTATCATTAAACGCTTAATGAACTCCTTTTGCCCTACTAACTCTTTCGATAGTAGTTCTTCCAAATCCTTTACAACCTTTAAATCAGTAACTAATTCTTTAGTTTCTTTTACACTATCAGTTTTCAATTCACCCTTGAGATTACCAAAGTCCTTCTGAATACTAGCCTCCATCTTAGCTAGCTCGTCATCACTTATTAAACCATCCTTAAGGCTTTGTTCACGAAGCTCCTTACCTTTTCTTTCAATACTCTTTAATAAGTCATCACTTGACTTTAAAAAGGCATCTAATGATGCATTAGTATCTCTTTTAGGTGTTTTATTATTATCTTTTGGTGATTCAGTATTTGATGATCCAAAGAAATCATCATAAATTGAATTCATATTTCTTTTACTCATAATCATACCTCTATATTTAACGAATATATTATATCACAGCAATATATAAATATCGTATGAAATTAAAAAGAAAGTCATTACGACTTTCTCTTATAATAAGCTTAATACAGCACTTTTAGGTCTAAAGCCAACTGATTGATTCTTAACAGTACCATCATTAAATACTAGTAATGTAGGAATAGACATAACACCATATTTAGAGGTAATACTAGGACATTCATCAACATTAACCTTCACAATCTTCACATCTGTTCTTTCTTCTTCAATTTCTTCTAATACAGGTGCTAACATCTTACATGGTCCACACCAATCAGCATAAAAGTCTACTAATACCTTTCCTTCATAGTCTAATACTTCTTTCTTAAAATTATTTTCACTTACCTTCATAAGCATCCTCCATTTCTTTACGATTACATTATAAAAGCTTTTAAGAACTAGTTTTGTAACTAAATCACACATATATAATATTCATATAAAAAGGGATGTCTACACATCCCTTAAACCCCTTAATAATTTATAGTTTTATTGGTTTACTACGTCTTGTAATGATTGAACATTAACTTGAAGACTATTCGTTAAGTTGGTTACATCATCAACAATACCACGGTTCTTATTGATTACTGTTTCAATTGAAGACGATGATACTGTTAAGTTTTCTAATGCTGTTTGTTGTTCCATTGATAATGAAGAGATATTATTCATAATACCTTGTGTCTTACTTTCGGCATCAACAACCTTATTAAAGGCTTCTACAGCATCTTCGGAAATACGAATACCTTGGTCAATAGAAGAAGCAATTTGTTCCATAAGAACTGTTGTACTCTTAGCTGATTCAGCTGATTTATTAGCTAAGTTACCTACTTCTTCAGCTACTACTGCAAACCCTTTACCTGCAACTCCAGCACGCGCTGCTTCAACTGCTGCATTAAGTGCTAAGATATTAGTTTGGAATGCGATATTATCAATATCCTTTACAACCTTATTAATCTTAACAGATACTTCTTTTAAATTATTCATAGCTTGAAGCATTTCTTCCATATTACGCTTACCATTCTCTACAACAACTCCAGTACTATTGGATAGCTTCATACCTTCATTAGCTGCTTCTGTAATGTTAGAAACATTATTTGTAATTTGTTCAACTGAGCTTGTTAAGTTCATTAAAGAATCTACTTGCTCATCAACTCCAAGATTTAATTCATTAGAAACATTATTTAATCTTGCTGTATTTTCGCCTACTTCATTAGAAGTATCATAGATTTGATTAAGAATTACTTGTTGTCCATCAGCTAAAGATTG
>JAFXJJ010000124.1 GCA_017532345.1 Erysipelotrichales bacterium | reverse complement strand
TTTAATTACTAATGTACTATCCATATCACATACTACTACTTTAGGTGCTCTCATTATAATACCCCCATACATTTATTATTTAGTATATTATACCATACTAATGAGAAAATTCACTAAAATTATAAGAAAAAACGCAACTCATATGAATTGCGTCATTTTTATTTCTTAATATAATGATATGCTTGTTGACCAGCAATGGCACCGTCACCAACTGCTGTAGTTACTTGACGTAATGTTTTCGCACACACATCTCCAGCTGCATAAATGCCTGGAACTTTAGTTTCCATCTTTTCGTTTACTGTGATATAGCCACGTTCATCAAGAATATCTAGTCCCTTTGCAAAGCTAGTAACTGGAAGAGCTCCAATGAATGGGAATACACCATCTAATGTGATTGTTTCTTCTTCACCAGTATTAGAATCAGTTAACACAATACCAGTAACCTTATTACCATCACCTAAGATTTCTTTAGGCTTACGTAAACGATGGATCTCAATCTTCTCATTTTCTAGTGCTTCTTTCTCAACAATTGGCTCTGCTCTAAAGACATCTCTACGAATAATAATATGTACCTTACTTGCAAATCTAGTTAAGTAAATAGCTTCTTCGACAGCACTATTTCCTCCACCAATTACTGCTACCTCTTTATCTCTAAAGAAAGCCGCATCACATACTGCACAGTATGAAACACCTCTACCTGTATATTCTTCTTCACCAGGTACATTTAATAATTGCTCATTAGTACCAGTTGCGATAATCACAACCTTAGCTTGACGTTCTTTACCATCATCAGTCTTTACAACTTTATACTCACCAGCATCAACAATTTCAATCACATTACCATATTCATGCTTAGCACCAAACGATAATGCATGTTCATACATTTTAGATGCTAGTTCAAAGCCATTAGCCTTAGGCATACCAATATAGTTATCAATATCACTTGTTTTAAGTAATTTACCACCTGGTGCTCCAGCCTCTAGAATAACTGTATCTAAATTACTTCTCGATGCATAAATGGCAGCACTTAAACCTGCTGGACCAGCGCCAATGATTACTACATCATTAATCTCCATCAAAACTCAACTCCTTAACAATATCTTTTAATTCACTAATATCATCAATCATACTATTAGGCTTTTCAACATCTAGTATTTCACGTCCTTTGCGAGTCCATGCACAGCCAACACTATAAGCCCCAAAATTTTTTGCTCCTTTAATATCAGCTGGTGAATCACCAGTAAACACAACATAGTCATAGCCTACCTTTAATTCATCACATGCCTTAAAGATACCTTCAGGATTAGGCTTTTGGTTTTGAACCATATCGCCACCAATAACTACATCCATATACTCATCAATACCACAAATCTTTAAGCCTTGATGTACAGTATCTGTAAACTTCGTTGATACTGCTCCAATCGTATATCCTTGTTCTTTAAAATAAGCTAATGTTTCTTTCGCATTAGGAATTTCTTTTAATAATTCATCATGCTTAGTCTTATTGTAGGCTCGATACTCATCCACTAACATATTCGTATCTTTAGTAGACCATTTACTAAATGATTCAAATAAGCTAGGCCCTAAGAATGACAGCAACATTTCATCTGTCACTTCTAAATCAGGCTCATATTTACTAAATACATAACGGAATGAATCAAAGATCAATTCATCAGAATCAATTAATGTACCATCTACATCAAATAATAATACTGGTTTTTTCTTAGAACTAAATTTTCTAAAGACACCAAGAATTCCCAATGTACCAATTAACACTAGAATAATTGATGTTAATTGAGAAACACGAATAGGTCCAATATATAATGAATCACTACGTAATCCTTCAACGAAGAAACGCACTGTACCATACCACAATAAGTATGCATAGAATAAATCCCCACGTTTTCTCTCATCGCTCTTACGATATAAGAACGTGATAATAATCCAACCTATTAAGTTACCTATTCCCTCATATAAGAATGTAGGCTCATAATAAGTACCATTAATAAACATCTTTTCTTTAATAAAGGCTGGGAAATATTTAAAGAAATCAGCACTTACTGCTCTGCCATAGGCTTCTTGATTGAAGAAATTACCCCATCTCCCACAAAATTGTGCTAGTAACATATTTGGTAATATCGCATCTCCAAAACGTAAGAATGATAAGCCTTTTTTCTTTAGGAAGAAATATCCAAATAGTAGTGCACCTAGAATACCACCATAGATTCCAAGTCCACCTTGCCATACATAAAACACTGAAATAGGGTTAGAAACATATTGTTCCCATTCAAATACAACATACCAAAGTCTAGCGCCAATCAGTGCAAATGGTAACATTCCATAAAAGATATCTTCACATAATTCTGAATCATATCCCATCTTTAAAATATACTTTTTTGAAAATTGGTAACATAGAAAGGCACCTACTACAATACATAATGCATAATATGTTACGCGAAAATTACCAAATGCCAAGAACACTCTTGGGTTCGGCATAAACTCCATAAATTAATCCTCCTTTTGCGTAAGAATGAAATTCATAACTCTTTCATCAAACTCCTTAGAGCTATCATATCCCATCTCTTTAAGTGAAAAGTTAGCAACTGCTGATTCAACAATTACTGCTATAGAACGACCTTCTTTTACTGGCAAAGTAATCATTGGTACTTCTATGTCAAGAATGTTCTTAGTTTCTTTATTCTCAACACCTGCTCTCGCATATTCTGTATTCGCATTCCATTTCTCCATATGAATTACATAATCAACATTTTGTTTAGCTAACACGCTATTAGCACCAAACATTTTCGTAACATCAATGATACCAATACCACGAATTTCAAGCATACCAACTAATATTTGAGGGGCAACCCCACTAAGTTGATTATGCACACGCTTAACGTCAACGCGATCATCGGCAACTAATTGATGTCCACGTTTGATTAATTCTAAAGCAATTTCACTCTTACCAGCGCCACTTTCACCAGTTAGTAAAACTCCTTTACCATAAATCGACATAAGTACACCATGTAATGAAGTAGTTTCTGCTAGCTTTTCTTCTAAGAATGAAACAACATCAGTCATTACTCTTGAAGTTGGCATATTACTAGAAAGAATTGGGAAATTCTTCTTCTCTGCCACTTCCTTTAGAAGTTCAGGACATTCATGATTTCTTGTAATTATAATACATGGAGTCTTTTCACTCATTATGTGATCGAAGATTTCCTCCATGGTATTTGGATCCATTTCATTACTAATATATCCAATTTCTTTATCACCTAATAAAACGATTCGTAATGGTTGTGTAAAATCAAAATATCCAGTAAGCTCTAATCCACAACGGTTAACATCACCAATCAATATTTCTCGTTTTAATGATTTTTCATCACCACAGATTTGTTTCAATTTTAAACTCTCAACAACATCTCTAACAAATACGCTTTGTCCCATCTTCACACCTCCACCTATTTCAATAATGGTTTTAAGTATTTACCAGTATAACTAGCTTTGACCTTAGCCACATCTTCTGGTGTACCGGTAGCTACAATAGTACCGCCATCATCGCCACCTTCTGGACCTAAGTCAATAATATAATCGGCATTCTTAATCACATCTAAATTATGTTCGATTACGATAACACTATCTCCATTATTAACTATTCTATGAATTACTTCAAGTAAAATCTTAACATCATGTGAGTGTAAACCTGTAGTAGGTTCATCTAATACAAATAATGTTTTGCCTGTTGCTTTGCGTTGTAGCTCACTAGCTAGCTTCACACGTTGTGCTTCACCGCCACTTAGTGTAGTAGCAGCTTGACCTAACTTAATATAACCTAAGCCAACATCATTTAATGTACGTAGCTTATTTGCAATCTTGGCGATATTCTTAAAGAAGTCACATGCTTCATCAACAGTTAGTTCTAATACTTCATAGATATTCTTACCTTTATATGTTACTTGAAGTGTTTCTTCATTATAACGTTTACCACCACATTCACTACATGGTACATAAACATCAGGCAAGAAGTTCATCGAAATACGCTTAATACCATCACCTTGACATGCTTCACATCTACCACCCTTAACATTAAATGAGAATCGACCTTTTTCATATCCTCTCATTTTCGCTTCAGGCGTTTGCGTGAATAAGTCACGAATATCATCAAACACCCCTGTATAAGTTGCTGGATTAGAACGAGGTGTTCTTCCAATTGGATCTTGATCGATATGTATCAACTTATCAATATTCTCTAAACCAAGAATTTCTTTATGTTTACCTACACGGACCTTTTGTTTACCTAATTCTTGTTCGACTCTCTTACATAAAATTTCATTAATTAATGATGATTTACCACCACCGCTAACACCTGTAACTACAACTAATTCATGTAGTGGGATTGTGACATTAATGTTTTTAAGGTTATTCTCTTGTGCACCCTTAATCACAATTGTTGTACCATCACCCTTGCGTCTTTCCTTAGGGACTTCAATTTTCATTCTTCCTGATAAATACTTACCAGTAATTGAATTTTCATTATTCATAACCTCTTCTGGTGTACCAATCGCAATTACTTCACCACCATGAATACCTGCACCTGGTCCAATATCTACAATGAAATCACTGGCTCTCATGGTTTCTTCATCATGCTCAACTACTACTAGTGTATTACCTAAATCGCGCATATTTTGTAGTGTTTTAATTAACTTATCATTATCTCTTTGATGTAATCCAATCGAAGGTTCATCAAGAACATATAATACTCCACTTAAGCGTGATCCGATTTGGGTTGCAAGACGAATACGTTGTGCTTCACCACCACTTAACGATCCTGCAATACGATCCAATGTTAGGTACTCTAACCCTACATCTTTTAAGAATGTAAGACGTTCTTTTATTTCTTTTAAAACTAAAGCTGCAATCTTTTGTTCACTTTCTGTTAATTCTAATTTTTCAACGAAATCAATCGCATTTTTTACGGACATCTTAGTCCACTCATGAATATTAATACCTCCAACACGTACTGATAATGCAATCTCATTTAATCTTGCGCCTTTACATGTTGGACATTCATCATCTCGCATATAACTTCCATACCATTCACGATTAAGCGTACTTTGAGTATCCACATAACGACGTTCAATTAATGATTTCACACCCTCTATAAACTCGAATCTAGAGTATGAATTACCTCCACGTGATGTGATTTGATAACGAATTGGTTCTCTTGAGCCATATAAAACAATTTGTAGTTCTTCTTTAGTAAAATCTTTAATAGGCTTATCTAAATCAATGTTGTAGTGTTTACAAAGAATCGCAAATGTTTGCCACTCAATATTTTCACTATCTACTATATTCTTATAATACTTTATTCCACCTTTACGGATGCTTAACTCACGATCAGGTATCAGAATGTCAACATCCACTGTTTGACGAATTCCAAGTCCATTACAATCATCGCAAGCACCTAGTGGAGCATTGAACGAAAATAACTTAGGCTCTAATGATGGTACATTGAACCCACAATACTTACATGCATAATTACTAGAAAATAATACTTCTTCTACACCATTATCCACTAGGCACATACCATTCGCTAACTTAAGTGCTGTTTCAATAGAGTCACTAATACGACTTCTTGAATCTTCATTCTTCACAATGCGGTCTACCACTACATCAATATCACTCTTATTGTTCTTTGGTAAATCAATACCATCTTCTAGTAATTTGGTATCACCATTTACTCTGACTCTAACAAAGCCATCCTTAATAAGCTTTTCAAAAAGATCCTTATGTGTACCTTTTTTACCTCTAATAACTGGTGCATAGATGATAATCTTTGAACGGTCCTCACTCATCATTACACGGTCTACCATTTGCTTGATAGTTTGTGAGGTAATCGGTTCATTATGGTTAGGACAATATGGTACACCAATTCTTGCGTACATTAAACGTAAATAATCATATATTTCAGTTACCGTACCTACTGTTGAACGAGGATTGTTACTAGTTGTCTTTTGGTCAATAGAAATCGCAGGAGATAATCCTTCAATTGAATCTACATCAGGCTTTTCCATATTCCCTAAGAATTGACGAGCATATGCTGATAGTGACTCTACATATCGTCTTTGCCCTTCAGCATAAATCGTATCAAATGCCAACGATGTCTTCCCTGACCCTGATAGCCCAGTCATGATAATCAATTTATCTCTAGGAATATCTAATGAAATATTCTTTAAGTTGTTCTCTCTAGCTCCCTTAATCACAATCTTATTTTCCATTTACTTCAACTCCTCATCTATTAGTATATACAAAAATTCAAAAAGCTAGGCATTGCTAGCTTAATCAAAGAATAAATAACCACACAATGTATAAATCAAAGGCACAGCAATTGCTTGATTTGTAAGCCCTAGTATATTTAAAACACGAATCAACTCACCAAAACCATCTAAATACCCTAAGCTCATACAAATATAGAAGAACATCACAAAACTAATAATTAATTTCCCAACCCATTCACTACTTCTCTTACGTTTATGCGTTTTTAAAGCCATACCAAAAGAAAAACATGTAAATGCTTTTATTAACGTTAATATAAAACTAGCTGGTATAAATAATATCATCGTAAAGTTACTTACTAAACGATATAATAATGTACCAATTATAATAATTAATAGCGGTAATCCTAAATTTCTCCAAAGCTTATCCATAATACAACTCCTTACTTACTATATTAATTATACGTTATTTATGTATTTGAAACAACACTAACATCTAATACATAATCACTACAATATTTTATATCAAATTAAAATATTTGATAATGAGAAACGCAACATTTTTATACTTTTTTAAGAATATTTTGTCCATTTTTAAATTTGCATACAACTATATAATGCAGAGCGAAAAGGAAAGAGGTATTAGAGATGGTAGATAGTTGATTCAAATGAAAGGAAACAAAGAATTGTATGGGTAATAAAGATTTATCAATGAAATCCTACTTAAAAAATAATGATCGATTTGCTGATTTTGTAAATGTGGTTCTATTTAATGGGGAAAAGATAGTATCTGCAAATAGTTTAGTTGATGTAAGCACTGAGAAAATAAATCAACTAACAAGTTCAGATCCAAAATTTCATTCAGTACAAAGAGATGTTTTAAAGCAAGGAGTATTTAAAAGCAATGGGGAACAAATTTATTGTTTATTTGGTATAGAGAATCAAGTAACGATTGACTATGCAATGCCGATTCGTGTGATGGAATATGATGTACTATCGTATAAAGAACAGCTAAGAAATAATGAAGCAATGGTTGCGACAAAGCTTGAGTGTCTTGAGAATATGAGTAGAAAAAGCAGATTAATGCCTATCATCACCATCGTTTTCAATCTAAGTAAAGATAATTGGAATGGACCAAGAACACTACATGAAATGCTGATTACCTCAAATGAGAATATATTAAAGTACATACCTGAATATAAATTAAATTTAGTATCTCCACATGAGATGACTGATGAGGAAATTGAGAAATTTGAAACTAGTGTACGATATTTAATTGAATGTAGGAAGTATGCTGAGAATAAAGTTAAGCTAAAGGAAATTATGGATAATAATGAAATATACAGTAAATTGGATAGGGAAACTGCAGAAGTAATTAACTTACATATGAATATGAAGCTTAAATATGAAGAAAATGAGGAGGAAATTAATATGTGTAAAGCAATTGATGATATGAGAGAAGATAGTAGGCAAGAAATGCTACAAAAGAATATTGAAAGTATGCATATAAATGGATTTACAATAGTAGCAATTGCAGAGTCATTAGGTGAAGAAATCGACAAAGTAGCAGAGGTAATTAGTGCATATAGAACAAAATATGGCGATAATATAACTAAAACATGTAAGGCTCTTCAAGATATGAAACTAGAAGGAATTGAAGTCACTCTTTTAAATTCTATTAAGAATTTAGTACATAAATTATCACTATCCGTTGAAGATGCAATGAGAACATTAGATATTCCTGAAGACAAATGGGACTACTATTTAGATAAGCTTAACCAAGAATTACTATAATTAAAACACCGGATATACTAATATCCGGTGTTTTTAAACATTACATACAATTCTTCACTACAACTTATTATTTACTATTCTACACGATTATCTTTCTACATATACTATAGTGGTGATTCGATGTCTATTCTTGAATATTTATTACTATTCTTTACTTTCAGTATTATTGGATATATATATGAAGTAATTCTTCACTACTTTACAAAACATAAATTCATTCATTCTGGTATACTATCTGGTCCATATTGCTTCATCTATGGATTAGGTATTATTTTCATCACAATATTCAGTAACTCTCCAATGTCTGCCTTTAATGCAGGTGTAGTCACATGCTTTATTCTAGAGTTAACTATCGGCTATATATTAGATTATCTACACTTACCCAGATGGAATTATGCTCACTTTCCCTATAATATCAAGGGCTTAACATGTTTATACTCACTAGAAGTATTCGGTATTTTAAGTGTTGTTTATTATAATTTATTCAAAGAACCAATAGTATCATTACTCATCCTTTTACCTAAAGGATTAGAGATTTACCTATTAATAATTATATGTATAGTTATTTCATCAGATATTGCATATACGTACTTTCGAAAAACAAAATAAAGGAGCATTTTGCTATGCTCCTTTAATTAAACCTTTTTCTTTCATTTCTTTGTAGTTGATTGTTAAACGTTTCTTTTTAGA
Source organism: Erysipelotrichales bacterium (assembly GCA_017532345.1). Taxonomy (GTDB): domain Bacteria; phylum Bacillota_I; class Bacilli_A; order Erysipelotrichales; family Erysipelotrichaceae; genus SIG230. The sequence continues at coordinate 4,274 of JAFXJJ010000124.1, read as the reverse complement.
TGCCACTACAATCTTCATTGATTGATACATTGTTATCTTAACATCTAAACCTAGCTTTTGTAGGTATGGTGTAACTAGTTTATCTAGTACAGCTCGATCATAAGCCATTGATGAACAAATAATGATTTTCCCATCATCTCTTAAGACACGTAAGCTCTCATCAATTGACTCACCAATTACTCTTTCTAGATGCCCAACAGTATTGTAGTATACAACAGTATCAAAAGTCATTGGACGGAATTCTAACTTAACTGCATCCATCATTTTAAAGATTAAGTTAGGATGCTTCTTGATGTACTGCATCTTATTCTCAATATCAATCGCATAGATTTCAGACACATAAGGTGCTGCTTCATTACAGAATGAACAAATACCACAGCCCACTTCTAATACTTTCTTTTGTTTCAAATCAGGTAATAATTGACGAACTACCAAATCATTACGCATATACTCCACCTACCCTTGAGCCTTTAGCTCTAATATAATATCACGAAGCTCTGCTGCTCTTTCAAAGTCTAATACTCTTGCAGCTTCTTTCATTTCCTTTTCTAAAGAAATTAATAATTCTTCTTTAGATTTCTTACTTACTTTACTCTTCTTATGCATATAATTCATAGTCATTTCTTGTGTTTCTTTACCATGAATTGCATCACGAATTTCCTTCTTAATTGTTGTAGGAATAATTCCATGCTCTTTATTATATGCTTCTTGAATACTACGACGACGATTAGTTTCAGTAATAGCCTTATTCATTGAATCAGTCATCTTATCAGCATACATAACTACTTTACCACTACTATTACGAGCAGCACGTCCAATTATTTGGATTAAGCTTCTCTCGCTTCTTAAGAAGCCTTCTTTGTCAGCATCTAAAATACATATTAAAGATACCTCAGGAATGTCTAATCCTTCACGAAGTAAGTTAATACCTACTAAAACATCATATTTACCTTTACGTAAATCACGAATAATCTCTGTACGTTCCAACGTTAATGTTTCATGATGCAGATATGCTACTTTAATATTAAGTTGTTTTAAGTATTCCGTCAACTCTTCTGCCATACGAACTGTTAAGGCAGTTATTAAAACACGCTCATCCTTCGCAATACGCTCATGAATTTCACTAATAATATCATCTATTTGTCCCTCTGTAGGACGTACCTCCACAATTGGATCTAGTAATCCCGTTGGACGAATGATTTGTTCAACGACATCACCATTAGTTTGATTCAATTCATAGTCACCTGGTGTTGCCGATACAAAGATTGCTTGCTTATACATCTTCTCGAATTCCTCAAAGCGTAATGGACGATTATCTAATGCACTTGGTAAACGGAAGCCATAGTCTACTAGACTTTGTTTACGCGCATGGTCACCATTATACATACCTCTAACCTGAGGTAATGATACGTGTGATTCATCCACTACAAATAAGAAGTCATCTGGAAAATAATCAAATAATGTATATGGTCTTTCACCTTCACTACGACCATCTATATGTCTAGAATAGTTTTCAATACCTGGACATACTCCAAATTCTCGTAGTGCCTCTAAATCATATCGTACACGTTGCTCTAAACGTTCACGCTCTAACGGCTTAGCTTCAGCTTCAAAGTATTTGAGACGATCTTCTAATTCTGCCTCAATCGTTTCACATGCTCTTACGATGTTCTCTTTACCAGTTGCATATCCATTAGCCGGATAAATCACATATAACTGATATGACTCTTTCACTACACCAGTAAGATGATCAATCTCACTAATACGGTCGATTTCATCACCAAATAATTCAATACGTAATATAGTTTCATCACTATGTCCAAACGTAACCTCAATCACATCACCACGCACTCTAAATGTACCACGCTTTTGGTCCATATCATTACGTGTATACTGACGTTCTACTAGCTTACGCATTAACTCTTCTCTTGTGATTGTTTCACCTAGACGAATAGTAAAGAACATACGATGGTATTCATTAGGATTCGCTGACCCATAAATACATGCAACAGATGCAATGATGATAGTATCTCTTCTCTCTAAGATACTATTCATTGCTGCCATTCTTAACATATCTAATTCTTCATTAGTTGTCGCAGTCTTATCAATATACGTATCCGTCTTTGGTAAGTATGCTTCTGGTTGATAATAATCGAAGTTAGATACAAAGTATTCTACACGATTATTAGGGAAGAATTCTTTGAATTCTGAATATAATTGTCCTGCCAAGGTTTTATTATGGACAAACACTAATGTGGGCTTATTAACCTCTGCAATCACATTCGATATCGTAAATGTCTTACCAGTACCAGTAGCACCAAGTAATACTTGTACAGGCTTATTCTCTTTTACACCAGCAACAAGTTGACGAATCGCAGCTGGTTGATCTCCTGTAGGCTTATATGGTGATACAAGTTCAAATAGCTTATCATTTACCTTCTTATCCATAATGTCACCTCCTATATATTAATTATTCTTCATATAATCTAATGCTGTTTGTAACTGAATATCTAATGCATCCTCATTCATATAATAGTATCTAGTATTCTCTAATAATAGTGTATCATATGTTTCTTTATCTAAAATTCCATCTACTGTAATTCCAAAGTCTTTCTCAAAGCTTTCTAATGCTTGTTTAGTTTGAATAGAGAAATACCCATCATTTCTACCTGGATTATAACCTAATAGCTCTAATATTTGTTGCATAATCACAACAATATTATTTACTTGATCTACTTCATAAACAGCATCTTCCGCAAAATCAATTGTGTAGTTATATACATGAATATTATCTACTTCAATATCTGGTGATATACCAACACCATTAATTGATGTACCATTAGTAGTTAACCATTCTGCTACTGTATACTTAATTAAGCTACCATCCTTAAAACTATATGGTGTTTGCACAGTACCTTTACCATAAGTCTTCTTACCAATTACAGTAGCATTTAAACCTTCTTTTAATAAAGCTGCAAACACTTCAGCTGCACTAGCTGTATTCTCATTTACTAAGACTACAATCTTATCAAACTTATATGGATTAGGATTAGTTGATTTCGTGATATTTAAACTACCATCTCTCGACTTTTGTTGGATAAGAATTGTACCATTTGGTGCAATTAAATTACCTATTTCCTTTAAGGTTGATAGATAGCCACCTGTATCATTACGTAAATCAATAATAAGCTTCTTAATATTTTTGTCATGAATTTGTCCCAATTTCTTTGTAACCATGGCACCTGTAGATTCTGCGAAGGAATTGATTTCTAGTAGTGCCACATCATCTTCGATTGTAAGGAAGGTTGTTGTATCCACAGTTGCACGTTTACAGTTCACCGTTACTAGTTCTTCTCCTCTTTGTACGACAATTTCTACCATTGAGCCAGTTTCTCCACGTACTAAATCACGTAGTTCATCACTAGTTAATCCTTCAACATTTTTGCCATCTACTTGGATAAATTCATCACCTTGTTTAAGCCCTGCAATATCAGCAGGAGTATCTTGGAATACACGTTCAATGATGAATGATTCACTAATATTGTAGTATTGTACTCCAATACCAGAAATTGACCCTGTTAAGTCAGCCACAAAATCTGTTGCCGATTGAGGTAGCATATACGATGTATGTAAGTCTACATCTTCCATCATCATACCTTCAATTGCACCATCAATTAATTGTGTTTCTAAATCTGGAATATCTTTCCCAAAGTACCAATTATTCTCCATAATACTATATACAGTTTTAAGCTTATCAAATGTAGGATCACTAAATGCCGTCGATGACCCTTCCATTCTTGGCATAATCATATATGTCCCAACAGAACCTAATAAGAAGCAGATAACTCCTACACCTACAATTAATGCAGCTATTCTATTTCTTCTTTTCTCTGCCGCTATTTCATCTGGCCACTTATGTCTTTCAACTCTATAAACAGTTGTTTTTCTACCCATAATACCATCTCCAATCCTTTATAGTTTACCACAAATCACTGAATAATAATAGTTTATACAGTATTATACTATAAACTACTAATTCGCAGAATAAGAAACGCAACATGAATTTTCAAATAAAAAAGAACTAGGATTTAATCTAGTTCAATTCTTCCTTCTTCAAATACATACAATGATTTATTTAAATTATCCTCTGAATATAAATCACCATTAATTATATAATACACATTCTTACTATCTTCAATATTTGTCCACACCTCACCAGAGAATGCATTGAATTCTTTTCCTTTATTCTCCAATAAATTTGTTGGTTCCAAAAC
>JAFXJJ010000123.1 GCA_017532345.1 Erysipelotrichales bacterium | reverse complement strand
GTATTCTAGTTTATTATTACGTTATTATATTATTTAAATTCATATAAAATTAACGAAACTTCGGATAAAACCAAAAAAATAAATGAAATTTCATAAAAAAGGTCTTTACAAATCTAAATAAATACTGTAATATATATAGGCGCACAAGCGTAATGAATTAATATATGGCGATGGTGGTGAAGTGGTTAACACACCAGATTGTGGCTCTGGCATTTCGAGGGTTCGATCCCCTTTCATCGCCCCATTTTAAAAAGTACCGATGGTTTTAAATCATCGGTTTTTAATTGCTAGAAAAATATATGAATACTATATAATTAGATATAAAGAATTTAGTTGTACATTTCTTATCTCGTGTTATAATAGTATGCGTTAGGAGTGAATACAATGGCAAAAATTAAGATTGTTACAGATTCAAGCAGCGGTATTTCTCAAGAAGAAGCTAAATCATTAGGCATTGGTGTTGTTCCTATGCCAATTAATATAGAAGGTACTGATTACTTAGATGGTATTGATTTATTCTATGATGAAGCCGTCGAACATATCAAAAACGGTGACATATTTAAAACATCTCAACCATTACCAAAAGATGTGATTGCTGTGTGGGAAGAAGCATTAGAAGACCATGATTATGTTGTATATTTCCCTATCTCTAGTGGAATTAGTGGTAGTTGTGTAAATGCATATACAATTGCCCAAAACTATGATGGTAAGGTAATTGTCGTAGACAACAAGTCCGTTGAATGCTTATTACGTACAAATGTATTAGAAGCTGTTGAAATGGCTAAAGCAGGTTATTCTGCACAAGAAATCAAAGATATTATGGAAGCTGATTTCAAAGATACATTTGCAGTTATTATTCCTGAAAGTGTTGAAACTTTAAAACGTGGTGGACGTATTACTCCAGCCGTTGCAGCATTAGCAGGCTTATTAAAAATCTGCCCTTTAATTAAAGTATCACTTGGAAATCTAGATTTATTCGATAAGGTTCGTACTTTTAAGAAAGCTGTTAATACAGCAATTGAAGCAGTTGCTCATCCTGAATTAGATAAATCAGAATATCATTGGTTGATGTTAAGTGTTGGTTTTTCTAAAGAAGAGGAAGAACAATTCCTTGAAACATATCGCAGTGTAATTAATGTTGATGATATCAAAACATATCATTTCACACCAATTGTTATGGGTCATACAGGAAATCGTACAATTGGATTTGGTTATACACGCAAACACCATATTGAAGCTAAATAGTTAAACTTTAGTCTCATATTCGTTAACGAATATGGGGCTTTTTTTTAAATTTTAAAAAATTTTTGGGCATTTTTAAATTTACTGCTAATAGTAGTATGAAGGGAAATGAAAAATACATTTTATTCCCTACTAGAAAGGAGGATAAGCAAATGAGTGCTGTGATTTATATTTCAATACCTTTAATCACAATTATTCGTTTTATTCTTAAATCTAGCTTTGTAGTCTGCTGATGAAGAGTATTGTAATGAGTTTTGTGCTTAGTCTATTTGGACTATGTATGGTAGTTACTATTGGTGCTGTATTTGAATATACCACAGCATATAAGAATCTAGCATTTGATATTCGTCACGCGTTAATGGAAAGTGGCAAGATTGCTGCAACACCGATTATCACGTATGAATATATTCCTTGTGATGAAGATGAATTAGAGGAAGAATACTGTGATTTAGATGGTGAGAAACTTATTGAAATCGTTTATTATATGGATCAATATGAATTTTTTGATGAATTAATGAGGATTCTTAGAAATGGTAAGAAAGGAAACCAGGATGTGAAAGTCGAATTAATGTACTATACCAACAATCCTTTCTTAGCCAAGGTTAAAGTAACTACAAATGTTAGTGGTAAGTTTATTAAAAAAGTTATTGAGATAGAGGAGGTATTGATTGAAACTTGACGAAGAAACAATTAATTTTAGGGATACTTGCTATCCTATTACTTGCAATTGGTAGTTATATTTCATTTCAAGTAGCATTAGAAAATGCCATTGATTTAGTTAGGATACCTTTTGCGAATAAAGAAATATATTCTCATTATATGATTAATGAAGAAGATATTGAATGGCGTGAAATACCCAAAGGTTATGTAGATGAAAACATTCTGATAGATGAAGATGATATTATTGGGAAATATGTATCGTTAGACAGCAAGATTGCTGAAGGTAGTTTATTCTATGATGATTATTTAATCGAACAAGCAGAAGTCGAAGCATTACCAGGCTTATTGCTTAAAGAAAATCAAATTGCTTTCCCATTATCAATGAATTTACTTAAAAGTAGTGGTAATACGATTCAACAAAATCAAAAGGTAGATGTATATGTAACTTATACTGAAAAAAGTACGAAAGTTACTACCATTGATAAACTACTAATGAATGTACGTGTAATTGGTGTAAAAGACCGTAATGGATTAAATATGAATGATGAAAAAGCTAGTAAGATTCCTTCATTAGTTATCTTAGCGATTAATGAAGAATATTTAAATATGTTGCAACTAGCTAGTGAAATAGCAGATATATCTATATATGCGCCTAGAGTAGATTATGCTAGTGATGAAGAATCAATATTGTATGAAGAAAGTAAGATTCTTCCTATTTTGAATTATGATGACATTTGATTTTCGTTCACTTACTCCTTATATTAATGATGATTTAATTACTGATATCAACTATAATGGTCGAGAATTATGGTTAGACCATCTAGATAAAGGGAGATTTGTAGATGAAGGATTCATTATGGATGAAAGTGTAGAGAAGTTTTGTTATCGATTTGCGAATTATGCGAATGTACCATTTAATGTTGCTAATCCGATTGTTGAGAGTGAAAGCGAAGCAATTCGTATTAGTATCATTCATGAGAGTGTTGCCAAGAGTGGGTATTCTATATCTATTCGTAAAACGCCAGCCGTACTTCGTTTGAAACGTAGTGACATGACAAAGAAACACTATGCTAGTAGTGAATTGCTTGATCTTCTTGAACAACTAGTCAAAAGTCATTGTAATATTCTAGTTTGTGGACTACCAGGTGCAGGTAAGACCGAACTAGTGAAGTATCTAACTACGTTTATTCCTTCTAATGAAAGAGTAATTACGATAGAAGATACTTTAGAAATCCATTATGCCAATATCAATACTCATAAAGATAGTGTAGAACTAAAAGTAAATCAACATTTCTCATATGTTGATGCCATTAAAGCTAGTCTAAGACAACGTCCAAATTGGTTATTATTAAGTGAAGTTCGTTCTCATGAAGTTGTACAATTACTAGAAGCTGTTAGTACTGGTGCGAAATTAATTTCTACCATCCACGCTGATACTGCTACAAATATTCCATCACGTCTCTTGCATATGTTTCCAGGTGTTGAATTAAGTAATAAAATGATTCTCGAGTCTATTTATGAAAGTATTGATATAGGAATACATGTATCTTCAAATATTACAGACAACGGAATTACCCGCCAAATAAATGAAGTTATCTACTATGAATATACATCTAACATGGAAACAAAGCAGTATGTGATATATACAAGTAACGAAGGTATAAAACAAATACCTGAAAGTCTACAAAAGAAACTATCTTTTACCCCCAAGAAAGTAGGCAGAAAAAAGAAATGTTGAAGCAACTACTACACAGATACCAACAGGACATCGTAGGTTTTGGTTTCGTTTATCGACCATATATACACTTAAGTATATTATTACTTATGTATGCCTCTGTAATTGCGTTCGCTTATTTCTTTAAAATGAATTATATCTTTATGACCATAACATGTATAATCGCAACCTTTTTATTTCCTACTATCCTATATTTACTATATGAATATAGTAATGAAGAAAATGAATTTTCTGAGTTTACTGGCTTTATTAGCCATATCTGTGGATCATTTAAACTACATCCTAAAATATTAAATACCTTACTTGAATGTGAACATGTAACCCATGGTAAGTTGCAACAAAAAGTTCAAGAAGTTATAGTTAATTTGAAAAATGGAGAAGCTTATGATACGTCATTAGAACCACTACTCGCAAGTTATGATTATCATTTATTTAGAAATCTAATTCAATTAATGATATCAGTTGAATATTTTGGGGCAAACACCTATGAAGAAGGTATCAACTTAATTCAGGATGACCTGGACGATGTGATTGAAGATATGTATAGTTATCAGCACAATTTAATTCAAATCCGTACTAAAGTATTCATACTATGTGTATTAAGCATTATTGTAAGTTTTATTTGTAAACGTATGATGTCACACTTATTTAATTTTGATAATCATATAATGTATCAAGTTACATTATTTATGTACGTTATGGCCCTATTTACATCTATCACTGCTTCACAAGTTTTCCTACGCCATACATGGTGTATATGGAGGACTCATGAATAATTATTATATCGTTGTTGCGATAGCATTAGGTTTAACGATATTTTGGAAATATAGTAAACCATCATTTAAGAAAATCATTAATAATCAAGAGATTTCTACCTTTAGTAAAGCCGATATAAATGCATATAAAGAAAAACAATACAAAAACATTTATATATCATCCCTACTTTTAATTTTTTGGCCATTATGTAATTATTCACTATTCTACATTATCACATCCATTTTCATTATGATAATGGCCTACTTTATTCCAATTATGAAGCTAAAGGACGAAGAAAAGAAAGAAATCAGTCGATTAAAATATGATTTTCCAATATGGCTACGACAACTACAAATATTACTACAAAACAATAATGTACTACATGCACTAGAGCTTAGTGAAGTAAATGCTCCACTAATTATGCGTGAAGACTTACATACACTAATCGAGCAAATTCGTATGAATGCAACATCTAGTGAACCATATTATAACTTTATGAAAGATTATGGTGTATATGAAATCAATCGAGCGATGAAGCTTCTGTATCGCTATCATATGATGGGTGCAGATGATTCATACTATCAATTTCAAAGAATGCTAGAAGCTACTAGAAAATGGCTACGACAAGAAAGACAGGACAAACGTAATAACACAATATCAATGATGAACTGGATTGGACTAGTACCTTTATTAGGCGCTACCGTTATGTTTATGTTGTTAATGGCAATGGTATTAGAAGAACTATTGAAAGGAGGTATGATGCTATGAAAATGTTTTTCGAAGAATATGGAATGGTTATTGTTGTAATGGTACTTGCATTTTCGATTATTACCTTCTCCGAAGGTTTTGCGGAAAATATGGGAGCTGCCATCGAAGAACAATGGACAGTAATGACCGAAAGAGCTACCTTAGACTAATATGAAAATGTTAGTTGAATGGTTTATTATGATGTTTGTCAGTATTGTATTCTTTTGTTTTGGATTATTCTATATGAATGTTGTATTTATTCATCAAGATGCACTGCAATTAGAAGAATATGCCATTATGCTAATTGAACACCATAATGGCTATAATTCTCAAGTTGCGATGAAAATACAAGAACAATGCAAAGATACAATGAGTATACGTGTAGAGGCAGATGATAATGGAGAATCAATAGCTTATATGGTATATGTTACATATGAAGTAAAATTGCCATTCTCTAATAATCATCTTACTAATACACTATATAGTATGACAGAAACATAAAAATAAGGGATATCACCATGATATCCCTTTATACTTATGATTCACTTTAAATACCTATTTCTTAAATGCTTTCTCATATGCTGCTTTAGCACCTAGCATAACAGCTCCTACTCCACCAGCATTCTCGCTTTGTTGTCCTACAAAATAAAGTGATCGTACTGGTGTAACATGCGGTGGATTCTGTTGATTCCAAATTGGTACAACTCCACCAAACGATGATTTTCTCATGTGCGTGTATGTTCGATAATCTTCAGCTGTCATGATTTTCATACCAGTAATATGCTTACTTAAATCTGGAAGTTGTTTTTCTGCAAGTTTAATTAATTCATCAGCATATTCACGCTTTTTCTCTTCCCATGTTCCATCACATAGCTGATCTGGCGCAACCGTATAGATTGTTACACAATGTTTACCCTCAGGTGCAAATTCAGGAGCATGATACGATGGTACGAAAATCAAATATCCATCCTTACCACCATGATATTTCCCTTTTCTAAGATTCTCTGTAGCACTATGTAAATCATACATACCATAACAATAATATAAAGATGATTTCATATACTGCATTGGGTCATAATCAACCCCTAAATGAAGCATAAACACTGCCTCCATCGGACGATATTCTCGTAGTATCTTACGATAAGTATCATCTAAATTATCTAGTCCAACTGCATTCTCAAAGAAATCTTTCCCTGACCCACAGCCTACTACCATATCTGCTTCAATTTCACTTCCATCTTGTAGATATACGCCACAAGCCTTCCCATTTTCAATCTTTACTTTCTCTACAATAGTATTATATTTAGTTATCCCATTATGCGTTTCTATATAATTCGCTAATGCTTCTGGTAGCTTTTGACAGCCTCCTGTTATGAAGCAGAAACCTGGATAATATTTCTTTCCATTTTTCTCTAGTGGTATCCGCTTATCAAAGGCCGTTTCAAAATTAGTAAAAGCTATTCCTAGGCCTTGTACTTCATTAGGATCTGCGCAGAAGTCTGCAAATATGCCAGTAAATAATGTTGCTATTTTTTTATTCTTAAAGAAATGCATTGATAACTCTTCTGCTGTCATATTCGCATATTTTTTCACCTTTAAAAAGGCAATAGCTAAACGTAGCTTCTTCATCATTGAATCAGGAAGCGTGGAAATATATCTAAGTTCCATCATATCATCATAGAAACGGTAATATTCATCAATTCCTTTTTTGCTTTCTGGAAACAATTCTTTTAGCTTTTCTCTTCTCCAATAAGGTCCCTTATATTCATCATCTTTTACCATGTCATAGTCTGGCATAATGATATCTCTATCAGCCCTTTGTGTTTCTAACGTAATACCAAATTCTTTCAACAGTTCATAAACAGGTTCTCCCTCAAGCATATCTCCCAATAATAATGGACCTTGCTCGAACTTATAGCCTTCATGCTCTAATAACGCTACAACTCCACCTGGCTTATTATTCTTATCAAAAATTAAAACTTCATGTCCATCTTTGGCTGCATACGCACCGAAAACTAGTCCACCAAGACCAGCACCAATGATTGCTATTTTCATTTTTCTCCCTCTCTTCTAATTCTTAATTGTTCTACTACCTTTTCATGTGATTCTTTTGTCACTGGATAGCGTAATAATAGAGGTACGCAAATAAGCAATAAGATAGCAGGTATTAATGCGAACATTCCACGAATTGCCAATAATGCATTGGAACTCTGAACAGCACCATCAATGTAGCCAGACCATTCTAATCCCCAACCACACATGGCACTTCCTAATGCTCCTGTAATTTTCCCAGCAGTTGCTTGCATACCATAATAAATACCTTCTCTTCTTTCACCAGTTTCTAATTCATCATATTCAATTACATCTGGCATCATACTATGAGGGCATACCCATTGACTTGAGAATCCAAGTCCAACAATTGCTGCTAAGAAGAATATAAGAACACTTTCTCCTTTCGGTAACATAAAGCCAACAGCAAGAGCTGACCCGGCAATAATGATACCTAATGCATATGTTTTTGCTTTGCCTAACTTGCCCGAAATAATTGCACATGGTATTAAAAAGATTGCTAATGTTCCTAGCATTAAAAACATAACTAAGATTTGCGAGTCTGCCATTTCTAATTGATAGATTAAATAATATGGTAACATCGTCGTAACCATTGTAAATGCTGTACTCATAATCATTGAAATTACTAAAAACTTCGTAAATGGTTTATTTTTAAGTGTACTGAAAATTGCTTTAATAGGAGGCAATTCTGTAGATTTTGCCTCTACAACAGCTGGTGTCTTTAAGAAAAGTCCTGGAATCATAATTGTAATTCCAGCTATAGCTCCATAAATCAATCCAACTGCACTCCACGCTTCTTTCACACTCATACCAAAAGTTTCACTTATAATACTAGCTAGTACAGAAGTAACTCCTGCACCTAATAAATAGCCGATAATACTAAAAATCATTCTATAAGTCGAAACTGAAGTACGTTCATCATAATCTTCTGTTATTTCGGCTGTCATTGCTGAATATGCTGTTGCGACTAAAGTGTGAAACGTATCAAATAGAATAAAAGTTCCTATAATCGCGAAAAAAGCCGCTGCTCCATCTAATCCTTCTGGAATAGATAGTAGCAACCAAAATGCTAGCATCAATGGAACTGCCCCAAAGATAAGGTATGGTCTACGTCTTCCCCATCTAGACTTTGTCTTGTCCTCAAAATAACCAAATAACACATCATGTACCATATCCCATGTTATTTTCCCAACTAATATTGCAGTACCTGCTAATCCAGGATTAATACCAACTACATCTGTGTAGAAAAACAACATGTAGAATTGTAGTAATGCCGTTATTACAGATAAGCCGAAATCACCAACACCAAACTTAATCTTTTCGATTACTGATAATTTATTATTCATAATATTTCTCCTACTTGTATTATTTATATTTTCATTGTATCACACGACCTTTTTCTCAGCAATTATATGACATTAATATTTCAGTCTGCTAATCTTTAAACAATCAAAAATAGTGGAACCTAAGTCCCACTATTTATCTTAATATGTTAATCCGAAATTCAATTCGTAATAGTTACCTGCAGCATCACGATAAGCATATGCTTTTCCATTTTCATCCTTTAATGAATCAGGCATATACATATCTTTACAATAGCCTGGTACATCATTAGGACTAATACATACACCATCAGCATTTACTGCTAGCACTTCATCGCCACGAGGTAATGTGATTGGAAGTTTACCAACTGGTGTAAACTTACCAAAGTAAACATCTAAAATAGCTGAAGGATAAGTATCATAACCAAGTGTTAATACATCAACATATGGTTCAACATTACCTAATTGCCATGCTAATACAACGTTAACGTTAGCATAGTTGATTATTTGAGGCATGTCAACCAATTTTGTGACATCAATATCACAAAACTTATGGTACCAATAACTACAAAAAAACCTTAGTTTTAAGCTAAGGTTATCTCAATATTTGTTCACTTAATGCGATGATTTCAGGTGCTATCT
>JAFXJJ010000122.1 GCA_017532345.1 Erysipelotrichales bacterium | reverse complement strand
AGATAGCACCTGAAATCATCGCATTAAGTGAACAAATATTGAGATAACCTTAGCTTAAAACTAAGGTTTTTTTGTAGTTATTGGTACCATAAGTTTTGTGATATTGATGTCACAAAATTGGTTGACATGCCTCAAATAATCCACTATGCTAATGTTAGCGTTGAACATATATCATTAAATAATAGATTGATATAGAAGACAAAATAATAATTATTATGATAGTTTGATTAAGCATGAGGAGGAGCTATTTATGGCGATTAAAGCTAGTGAAAACTACAAGGTTTATGAGAATCCTAATGGGAAAAAGGTTAGTACTGTAACTCGTAAGATTATTGAGAAAGATGGTTTATACTTTAAAGATATTGATGGTACAGGGAAAGTATCTAAGGTTAATGACTGGAGATTACCAGCAAAAGAACGTGCAGAAGCTTATGCTGAGTTATTGACAGCAGAAGAAAAGATTGGTCAATTATTTATTTCTGATTGGCGTATGGGGAAATATCCAACTCCATTAAGAATGGGGAGTACTGAAATTCCTGAATATACATTAGATGAGTCTGGTTTATTAGATGAAGCCGATCATATTGTAAAGAATATCTTCGGTGAACAATTTATTCCAGGTACTTCTAAATTATTAAAAGAAGAATGGGCTCGTCATATCATTTTACGTGCTAATGCAAAGCCTAATGATTTGGTTGATTATTTAAATCAGTTGCAAGCAGTTGCTGAAGAATGTGAACATTTCGTTCCAGTATTAGCGGCTTCCAATTCGCGTAATGAATATGCTGAACCAGTATTCGGTATGAATGATGCTTCAGGTGTATTCCCAACATGGCCTGGTACTTTAGGTATTGCTGCAGCTATTAAAGGTACTAATGATTTAGGTATTGTTAATGAATTCTCTGATTGTATTAGACGTTCTTGGAATGCATCTAACCTTCGTAAAGGTTATATGTATATGGTTGATGTTATGACTGACCCTAGATGGCAACGTTCATATGGTACTTTTGGAGAAGATACAGAATTAATCTGCAATATCGCTGAACGTATGATTCCAATTATTCAAGGTAGTGAAGAAGGTGTAACTACTGATGGTGTTGCGTTAACTATGAAGCATTTCCCAGGTGGTGGTGCTCGTGAAAATGGTTATGATCCACACTATAAAGCAGGTCAATGGAATGTATACCAAACACCAGGAAGTTTAGAAAAGTATCATCTTCCAGGTTTCCAAGTATCTGTAGACAAGAATGCAGCTGCAATTATGCCTTATTATGCGAAACTAGCGAAAGAAAAGAGTGCTGTACAAGTTGTACATGGTAAAGAAATTGAAATGCAACCATTTGGATTTGCATATAATAAACCTCTTATTGATGATTTATTACGTAAAGAAATGGGCTTTAAAGGATATATTAACTCTGATACAGGTATTGTACATAATATGTGTTGGGGTGTTGAAATGCTTGATAAGGCAGAACGTATTGGTTTTGCGATTAATCATGCAGGAGTAGATGTAATTAGTGGTAACTTTGATGGTAAGTTGGGGTTAGAAGCTTATAATCGTGGTAAGAATGATTACTATGATACTCATGAAGTTCCTGAAGGATTCACAAAGGAACAATTAGTGTTAACTGATGAAGCACTAAACCGTGCTGTTTCTCGTACATTACAAGGTATGTTTGAACTAGGACTATTTGAAGATACATATCGTGATCCAAAGGTAGCCGTAGAAGTGGCAGCTACTAAATCCGATTGGGATAAGGCAATGGATGCTCATCATAAGAGTGTTACACTTCTTAAGAATGATGGTACATTACCTCTTACTGCTAATAAATTAGATGGTAAGAAGGTTTATGCAGAAGCATTCCACCAATCACCTGAAAAGGCTGTTGAACTTACAAAAGGTTTAAAAGAAATGTTAGGTAATGTTACATTAGTTGATAATCCAGCTGAAGCTGATTATGCAATCTTGATGTTGAATCCTAAATCAGGTGCATACTTCAGTGCTACAAAGGGATATTTGGAATTAGATATTTGTGAAGGTAAAGTAGTAGCAGATGTTGATGAATTGTGTCGTCCAATGGCTGAAACACATGAAGAAACTACACTTGCAGGAACTAATCGTATCCCTGAAATTGCAGCAGCTGTTCATGCCAATGGTGGTAAGGTAATTGCTAACGTTAACGTTGTATTAGCATGGCAATTAGGTAATGTTGAACCATATGTTGATGTATTAACACTTGGTTATGATACTTATCCTTCAGCTATTTTAGATGTTTACTTTGGTAAGT
>JAFXJJ010000121.1 GCA_017532345.1 Erysipelotrichales bacterium | reverse complement strand
CGTATTCTTCATTGCCTATCTTAATAAAATCTAAATCCATTGCTTTGGCAGCTGATTGAATTCCCATTCCGACATCTGCACTATCACTACCAACTAAAGCTGCCACAGCCATATGCGTTGTTGCTTCTCTATCATAACCATTTATATTCTCTGCATTGATACCCTCTTTTTTAAGAAGATAATCTAATAATACACGTGTTCCTGCACCTCGTTGACGATTTACAAAACGATACTTTGTAAGATCGCTAAGACTACTAATATTTAGTGGATTACCTTTCTTAACGATTAATCCTTGTACACGATTCACACCTTTTATTAATGCATATGGTTCATTAAATAGACGTTTTATGTATGAAATATTATACTCACCAGTTTCTTCATCTAATAGGTGTGTCGGAGCTAAGTGTGCTTCATTACGTTTTAAAGCCATTAGTCCTCCCATACTTCCAACATGAGTAGATGTGATGTACGATGAGCGATAAAGATTAGGCATCATATCTGCCATTACATCTAGAATTAAATCATGGCTGCCAATCACAACAACAGTATTCTTAATTTCATCAAGACTACGATATAGTTCAACTGTTACTTCTTCGCCCGCTTCTAGACCTTCACTATTTTGTTCGATTACACAGAAACCATCTGCTTTTACTAATGACATTGCTGCACCCGCGCCACGAGCTAATGGGACAGCCACAAACTTTCCATCTACTACACCAACCTTTACACGTACATATTCTTTATGCTTTAAGCTTGATACTAAACGTCTAGTAATTACTGCTTTAATTTTGTTTGCTGATGTAGGGATTGTGTTCATCAACATTGATAGCGTAGGCTTTACGAAATTCTCAAAACCAATATATGCCGATACAGGATATCCAGGTAATCCAATTACTGGTTTATTGTTGACACTTGCTAGGATAACTGGCTTTCCTGGTTTAATCGCAACACCATGTACATATACTGTACCTATTTCACGAAGAACATGTACTGTATAATCATCTCTACCTGCACTAGACCCAGCATTAACAAGTACCATATCATATTTTTTACTTGCATCTAAAATGGCATCTTTTATTAAGTTATAATCATCAATAATTGGTGGGAAACGATGAGGAATAGCCCCTTCATTTCTCACAATATTTTCAAACACTCGTGAATTAGATTCAATAATGCTTCCTTCAACTATTTCTTCTGTAGGCTCAATAATTTCAGTGCCTGTTGCGAAAATCGCAACATGTACTTCTTTCACGACTTCCACTTCTAAAATACCTGCTGATAACAATACTCCAATATCAATTGGACGAATTTTATGACTACTAGGAAGAATCATTTCATTGGCTACAATATCTTCACCAATTGGTCTTACATGCTGCCAGCTGCTTGCGGGAGAAATAATTTTAATTTTCCCATCATCGCCTTCAATTAAATCCTCTGCCATAATAACGGCATCATAAGGATATTTAATTGGATCTCCTGTATCTACTACAACATAGTCTTCTTCATTTAATACTAATGGATTCATTTCACTAGCTGCTTTAGTTTTCTCTGAAACAACCGCAATCCCATCCATTGCAGATGCATTATACAATGGTGAATTATACTTAGCATATACTGCATGCTTAGTTACACGATTCAAGGATTCAACAACAGGTACAATCTCATAAGATAACTTTACTATCTTCTTTAACTCATCTAAATATAGCGCTAGTGCCTCATCTACTGGTTTGGTTTGTAAATATAAATTTCTCTTTCCCATAATACCTCCTAGAATATATGTACTAATACACTCTCATCTTTCTTTAATCCTTCATTATTTAATTCTATTACCACATAACCATCAGCTTTAGTGAGTGTTGTGATTAATCCTGATTTCCCATATATAGGTTCAGCATGATACTCACCTTCAATAACTGATAAAGATACTAACTGCAATGTAGTTCTTCCAGGTGCACTTACTACATTAGTTTTCATTTTTGCACGGATCGTTCTTTCTTCCTTTTTACCTAATCCTTCTTGAATAGTAGACATCACAAGTACTTCAAACAACATCATTGCCGCAACTGGATGTCCTGGTAGACCTACTAATAATGTTTTAGATTCTTCGTCAAATGCTGTGATTGTTGGTTTTCCTGGTTTAATCGAAATACCGTGAGTCAACACTCCACTACTTGCCAGCTCATCTAACACCTTAGCACTCACATCTTTTTTACCTTTTGAGCTTCCTCCAGATACTAGTACAATGTCACTATCATTCATTGCTTCTTGAATTGTATTCTTTAATAATTCTTCATCATCTTTTAAAACTAAAGCTCTTTTTATAGGCATTTTATACTTTTCACATAATGCCAATAATGTATAAGTATTAATATCAAATATCTTAGCATCTAATAGTGATTTATCAATCGTTAATAGCTCATCTCCTGTCGAGATAATACTGACAGATAAGTTATCATAAACGCTAACTACCGATTTCCCAATTGATGCCATTGCACCTATTTCTTGTGCTCGAATACGTGTTCCTTTAGAAAGTAGTAATTCACCTTCACTAATATCTTCTCCAATTTGTACGACATTCGAATTATATGGAACGCTCTCGTATATCGCAACTTCATCCTCACTAAACATTTCAGAATATTCAATCATCACCATTGCGTTGGCATTTGGTGGAAGCATACCACCTGTAGGCACATACACACATTCACCACTTTTTATTGATTTCTTTGCTTCATTACCGATTTCAACTTCACCAATCACCTTCAAAAATACTGGTATTGTATCACTCGCCCCTTGCGTATCAGAAAATACTACTGCATATCCATCAACTGTAGAACGACGAAAATGAGGAACATTTATACTAGTATAAACATCCTCTGCTAACACTTTATCTAGACTCTCTATTATTTGTACTTCTTTAGTTCTATATAAATATTTATTAATATAAGGTTCTATTTTTCCTCTCGCAGCTTCTATCGTATCAACATTTAATAACTCCATATTATTCCCTCACTTTAATGACTTGATTACTCATATAGTTTTGAATAATTTCATTTTTAGACTTTAATAATACTTCTTCAGTATCACCACTTTCAATAAGCTTACCTTTATCTAAAAAATGCACTTTATCACATATATTTAAAACTTGTGTCAATTGATGACTAATCAATATCCATGTAGTTTCTTTATCATTTTTTATAATCTCTTCAATTCGCATTACACTTTCACTATCTAAATTTGATAATGCTTCATCAATTATTAAATATACTGGATGACATAGTAAACAGCGTATTAAAGAAACCTTCTGTTGTTCTCCACTTGAAAGGCTACGTGCATATTGATTTTTCTTATCAGTTAAATTAAACATATCTAATAAACTTATTAACTCATCATTATTAACCTTACGATTCCTTATTTTTAAGGGATATAGAATATTATTCATAACTGTATCATGTAGAAGATATGGACGTTGTGGTGCTAGCATAATATCAATTGAGGATAGTCCTTCTAAATCCACGGAATGATTAGGAATGATTTGCATAATAGCTTTAGCTAATGTAGATTTTCCACTCCCATTCGGTCCAACAAAGGCATGCTTAAAGCCACGTTCAATATTCAAATCGGCGATATCCATTTTAAATTCTGAAACTTCAAGCTTTAAATTAGAAATTTTCATCGTAGATATCCTCCTTTTTGAAATGCTCTGCAATTGTTTGCACGATAAAGGCCATTATTAAAAGAATGATACCAAGCATAATTCCTTCTGAATAAATACCTTGACTCTTTAATAATGAAATAGCCGTAGTCATTGTACGTGTTCTTCCTTTAATATTTCCACCAACTAACATTACAGCCCCCACTTCACTAATCGAACGCCCGAACCCACTCACGATTGCAAAGTAGATTTCACTTCGCATTTCTTTTAGAACTAATAATTCTGTTTGTAGTGGTGTTGCTCCGACTGTCTTCGCAAAATTACGTACTTGAGGTGCAAACTTAGCTGCATACGCATATACTGTACCGCTAATTATTGGTGTGATAATAAATACTTGTGCGATTATCATTCCACGTATTGTGAACAACAACGAAAAGCTACCTAGCGGACCTCTTCTCATCAACAATAAATATACCACTAAACCTATAACTACTGGTGGCACTCCCATTAATGTACGATTAATACGAATTACTAAATTTTTAAAAGGAAAGTGGTATTTCTCTAACAACAATCCAAACAAAACACCAAGTATCGTCGCAATTGATGTTGAAGAAAATGCCAAAAGTAAAGTAACCTTAATTGCATCTAAGGCTCCTACATTTTGAAAGAATTCTTCAATCATTGTTAGCATACCACTCACCTCATAAACTTCTTTAACTTATATTATTTTTTCGCATTAGGAAAGAATAATGGTTGACCATATTTATCAACACCAAATTCACCGATTAATGCTTGAATCTTTTCTGAACAAATCCATTCAATAAACGCATTAGCACCTTCGATATCTGTATCAGGATATTTATCTGGACTTACAGCAATTACACCATATTGATTTAATAAGTTATCATCCTTTTCACAGATAATTTCTAATTCAATACCTAATGTAGCATCATTCTTAACCTTTAAATATGTACCACGGTCAGTTAAGCAAAGAGCCATTTGTTCATCAGCCATATTAATTGTAGCTCCCATACCTTGACCTGATTCAACATAATTAGGATTTGTAGCTGGATCAATTCCTAGAGCTTTCCAGATTTGTCTTTCTTTCTTATCTGTACCAGAGTTATCACCACGGTTAACCCATTTTAATTCATTATCAACTACTGCTTTGAAAGTTGCTTCAATATCATTACTATAAGCCACACTTTCTTTTGGCCCAATAACGATATAATCATTATACATTACTTCGAATCGTTCTACACCATAACCCTCATTAACAAACTCTTCTTCACTGGCTTTCGCATGTACTAATATTACTGAAACATCACCATTTTTCCCCATGTTGATAGCTTCACCTGTACCTACAGCACTCCATTCTAATGTATAACCAGTATCTTGTTTGAAAATAGGCGCTAAGTAATCTAGTAAACCTGTATCTGCTGTACTAGTTGTTGTTGCCATTAGAAGTACACCTTTGTCTTCTACTACTGGAGTATTATTATTTTCTCCTCCTTGGTTTGAGCTACAGCCACCAAGAACCATTAAGATAGCTAATGATACTGCTAATGCTTTAAACAATTTCTTCATGTAAGTTTCCTCCTATATTGTTTAATTATATATAAACGAAATTAATCGCTCATATCTACTTTCTAGCACAATTATGTGCTTCACCTAAAAGAATCTCTAATCCATGATTTAATTCAGAAATAATAAACTCTAAATTCTCACGTACTGCTTTAGGGGATCCTGGTAAATTAATAATCAATGTTGATTTGCGTACACCAGCGCATGCTCTTGATAACATCGAGCGTTTTGTGATTGTCATACCATATGCTCGCATTGCTTCTGGAATCCCAGGTACATTTCTTTCAATAACTGCCATTGTAGCCTCTGGCATACAATCTCTTGGCGATAATCCTGTCCCACCTGTAGTAAGAATTAAATCAGCTAATCCCTCATCACAAATACGTTTCATTTCATTAGATAATAATTCTTGTTCATCTGGTAAAACAATTCTTGAGACAACACTAAACCCTTGTGCTTCAACAATCTCCTTAATCACAACACCACTTAAATCCTCACGTTCACCAGCATAGCCACTGTCACTTGAAGTAATAATTGCAACTCTTTTCATATTATCCTCCTATTCTAGACATACCATTTTGTTCCTCATTGTCTATCGAACTATTTAAAAAATTATGTTCCATTGGTTTACTCAATATTGCCGCTTCAATTGCCTTTAAGATTTCTTCATCACTACTTCCATTTCGTAATAATGTACGCAAATCTACTCCGATATCATATTGTAAGCAAGTCTTCAAATATCCTGTCGAGGTTAATCGAATTCGATTACATTCATGGCAGAATTTATGAGATAACGCACTTATAAATCCTATCTTACCTTTAAAGCCTTCAATCTCATAGTAATGGCTAGGACCATTACCTAGTTTATTCTTATACGGTTTAAACTCTCCAATCTCTGGCTCTAATTCTTTAATTATCTCTGCTTCACTAGTAAACATATACTTTTTTCCTAATCCAATAGGCATCATTTCAATAAATCTAACATGAATCTTATCTTCTTTAGCTAGTAACGCAATAGACTTTAAATCTTGCTCCTCTAAACCTAATGGGACACAATTAACCTTTACATTTAGTTCTTTATAATCCTTAGTTTTCTTAATTCCTCGTAAAACTCTTTCAAGTCCATCAACTCTTGTAATGTTCTTAAACAATGTATCTTCTAAAGTATCTAGGCTTATATTTATGCCTGTTAATCCCTTTTCAACTAATTTATCTATTTCATCTTCTAATAAATATCCATTCGTTGTCATGGTGATATCTTTTATACCATCAATTTTTCGAATATCCTCAACTAGTGAATGAACACCCTTACGAACTAATGGTTCTCCACCCGTTAATTTAATCTTACGAATACCGATGCTTGACATTATTCGTACAATTCGCGTAATTTCATCAAATGTCAACATTTCATCATGTTTACGTAATTCAATACCTTCTTCTGGCATACAATATTGGCATCTGAAATTACAACGATCTGTTACGGATATCCTTAAATAATCTATCTTTCTTCCATATGCATCAATCATTATTTACCTACTTTCATTGAAATAAAAGTCTCCGCTTTT
>JAFXJJ010000120.1 GCA_017532345.1 Erysipelotrichales bacterium | reverse complement strand
CACTAAATGATCATCCAGTAGATATTGATTTAATTGAGTGGTAATATGAAGAAAAGTGTTTTAATAACAGATACATTTAGAGAAATAAGTAAGAGTAAAAGTCGTTTTATATCTATCGCAATTATTGTTGCATTAGGAACTGGTTTCTTCTGTGGGATTAAAGTTACTAGTCCTGATATGAAGAATACTGCTGATAAGTATTATGTAGATACAAATTACAGCGACTTTCATATTCAAGGTACATACGGTATTACTGAGGATGACATTAATGCTGTAGCTAATCTTGATGGTATTAAACATGTACAAGGTGGTTATTCTCAAGATGTATTTGTAGAGACTGATAAAGACCAAGCAATTATTCGTTTATATTCATATCCTACTGATGGTAGTGCTGATAAAGATGAATATATGAATAAGCCTGTGTTAGTAGAGGGGAGATTACCTCAAAAGAAGAACGAATGTGTAATTGAAAAATCAATTAAAACACCATCTTCTTTCTTTATTGGTAATACAATAGAGTTTGTAAGTGGTACTGATGATCCAATTACTGATACATTAACAACTAATTATTGTAATATTGTCGGTGTAGTGAAAAGTTCAATGTATATTAACTTTGAACGTGGAGCTTCACAAATAGGTAATGGTCAATTAACAAATTTTATCTTCTTAGCAGAAGATAACTTCGATGATGAAGTATATACTGACATGTATGTTGGGTTAGAAGATACATTTAATTATTCGTCATTCTCAGATGAATATGAAGATTTGATTGATGAATATACTGATATCTTAGAAGATTTTGGTGAGGTCAGAAGCCAAGTAAGATATGATGAGATTATTGATGAGGCAATGGAGAAAATTGCTGATGCAAGAGTTGAATTAGAAGATGGTAAGCAAGAAGCTGCAGAAGAATTGGCTGATGCTGCTATTAAGATTGCAGATGCTGAAAAAGAACTAAAAGATGGTAAGCGTACGCAACAAACTGAAGTTTCGAAAGCTCAAAAAGAATTGGCAGATGCGAAGGAAGAATTATTAAATGGGCAAAAAGATTATGATGAAGCTTATCAAGAGTATCTAGATGAAATTGCGAAGGCACAGCAAGAAATCGCTGATGGTTGGATTGAGTTAGCAGATGCAGAAAAAGAAATTGCTGATGGTTGGCAAAAGTATTATGATGGATTAGCTGATTATCAATATGGAAAAGTAAGTGGTAGAGATGAGTTGAGTGATGGGAAAGAAAAGCTTAATCAATTGAAGCGGTTGAAATCAGGGGTTGATAGTTTAAACATGGGAGTAACAGGCTTGCTTAATTCTGACGTTATATCTTCAGCTGATTCATTTTCAGATGCTGCTCGGTTTATTCCAAATTTTGAGCAAACTATTATTGAAATAAATACAGCATTACAACTTATGGGAATTCAGAATCAGTTAGATAGTACATACCCAGTTGCGTATAATAGTGCATTGTTAACAGCTATCTCTCAAGAATTAGGTAATCAGATTACTAATGCCGAAGCCCAACTTGAAGCCGGTTCAGATAAGATGGATAGTGCACTAGATAGTGCTAATGATAAGTTAAGAAAAGCTTATAAAGAATTAGTCGAAGCTGAAGAAGAGCTTGAAAAGGGTAGACAAGAATTACTTGATGCTGAAGAAACATTGAAACAAGAGATTATTGATGCGGAGCAAGAATTCGCTGATGCTCGTGAAGAATTAGCAGATGGTGAAGTTAAAATTGCTGATGCTGAAGTAACATTAAATAAAGAAATTCGTAAATCCAATAAAGAAATTAAAGATGGTGAAGAAAAGATTGCTGATGCAAAGCAAGAATATAATGATGCAGTTATAGAAACTAATGAAAAGATTGCTGATGCTGAAAAAGAATTAAATGATGCTGAAGCAGATTTGGCAGAATTAGAAAAGCCTGAGTGGTATGTATGGGATCGTACAAATTATCCAGGGAATGGAGATTTTGGTACAGATGCTGATCGTATTGATAAGATTGCAACTGTATTCCCAGTATTCTTTACACTAGTAGCGGCTCTAATATGTCTAACAACAATGACTCGTATGGTTGAAGAGCAACGTACTCAAATAGGTACATTTAAAGCATTAGGTTATAGTGATACTACTATTATGATGAAATATATGCTTTATGCATTAATTGCATCATTAACAGGGTGTTTTATTGGTATGAGTATAGGCTTCAAATTGTTCCCATTAGTTATCTTTAATGCTTATTCTATGATGTATAATTTACCTAGTTTAATTGCACCATATGATGTGATTATGATTATTGGTTCGACTATTGTTGCCGTTATTTGCACAACAGTAGCTGCTTATATTGCTGGTAAAGCTGAACTTCAAGCACAACCAAGCGAATTAATGCGTCCTAAGACACCTAAAGCAGGTAAGACTATCTTCTTAGAAAAGATTACTTGGCTATGGAAACGATTATCGTTCTCATATAAGGTTACTATTCGTAACTTATTTAGATATAAAGGCCGTGTAACAGTAACTGTATTAGGTATTGCAGGATGTACTGCATTAATGCTTGCTGGTTTTGGTTTACAACATTCTATTTCTAGTATTGGTGATAGACAGTTTATTGATATCTTTAAATATCAATTAGTTGGTGCTATTAACGATGATTTAACTACCGAGGATTGGCAAGAAATTACTAATACTATAGATGCATCATCAATTATCGACATATACACGTATGTTTATAATAAGACTATTGATGTCACAGTCGCAGGACAAGAACGTCAAGCAACATTATTTGTACCTGAAGATTATTCGAATATTGATGAATTCATTACCTTCCGAGTAAGAACTACGCATAAACCATTAACATTAAATGATGATGGTGTAATAATCAATGAGAAGTTTGCGAAGTTATTAGATGTTGGTGTTAATGATTATGTTACCATTAAAGAGAATAATGTAACAAAAGATTTATTAATTACTGGCATCTGTGAAAACTATGCATACAACTATGTATATATGACACCTGAGTATTACCAAGAACAATTTGGTAAGGCTCCGATAAGTAATACATTTATCGCAAATATGGTTGAGTTTAGTGAGGAAAATCAAAATAAAGTTGCTAGTGAACTATTAAAGAATGACAACATTGTTGGTATTTCTTATATTAGTGCAATTGGCGAGAAGTTTAATGATTTAATGGGATCATTAAGTATTATTGTAGTTGTGCTTATCATATGTGCAGGTGCACTAGCATTCGTAGTTTTATATAACCTTACTAATATCAATGTAACTGAACGTATTAGAGAACTTGCAACTATTAAAGTGTTAGGTTTCTTTGATGGAGAAGTAAGTGCATATATTTATAGAGAAAACATTATTAGTTCCATTTTAGGTGTAGCATTAGGTTTATGGTTAGGTATATATTTACATGCCTTCATCATTCAAACTGCTGAAGTAGAAATTGTAATGTTTGATCCTACAAGAGGAACTATGTCGTATGTTTATTCTGCTTTATTAACGATGTTGTTTACATTTATCGTTAACTTTGTACTTCATTTCCGTTTGAAGAAAATAGATATGGTAGAAAGTTTAAAAAGTGTAGAATAATTAAAAATAATACTTGCTTTTTATAAACGCATAGTGTATCATTTAATAGTCGTATGACTAGGTATCTTGAGTCCCTTGGCTTTATACTTGGTCGTAACGAGTCTTTAATTGACAGGAGGGTATACAAGATGATTAGTCAAGAAAGAAAACAAGCAATTATGAAAGAATATGCTCGTACAGAAGGAGATACAGGTTCAGTTGAAGTACAAGTTGCTGTATTAACTGATGAAATCAACACATTAACTGAGCATATGAAGAAAAATCCTAAGGATTATCATTCAAACCGTGGTTTAATGAAGAAAATCGGTCACCGTCGTAACTTAATGGCTTACTTAAGAAAGAGCGATGTTAACCGTTACCGTGATTTAGTTGCTCGTTTAGGTTTAAGAAAATAGTTTTAAACAAGTTAAGAAAATGCACTCATTACTGGGTGCATTTTTATTTGCTTAATTACTTAATTCATTCAAGTGTGTTATAATACTGAATAGATTTAAAATATCTAGCTTAGAAAGTTTTGAGGGTTTATTTTGAAAATAAAGCGATTATCATATGATGAATGGGTATGTATTAATAAGAAATCTCAAAAATGTGCTTTTTTTAAGTTCAATGGATTTTCAGGCTATATTAGTTTAATAGAAATATTAGATGTTTCTGAAGTACAGAAATGGCATTTTAATAAACAAGAAATTGTAGTTTGTGATAAAGGGATTAAATGGTTAAGTATATTACCAGAAAATGATTATTATTGTATTACTGCAATGCTAAATGAGAATAATGAAATTTTACTTTGGTATATTGATATGATAGCTAGTCAAGGTATTGATAAAGATGATATCCCATATTTTGTAGATTTGTATTTGGATTTAGTTGTATATCCTAGTGGAGAAATTATTGTTGATGATATGGATGAGTTGATTGATGCACGAAGTAAAAAAGATATCACTAATGAATTGTTTGAATTAGCTATTAATACTAGTGATAAAGTAAGAAATGAAGTAATAAATGATATTTCAAGCTTTGCTGAATTTACTACACTATGTTATGAAAAAATAAGTAATTATTAGGAGAAAAGATATGCTTACTTTTAAAAATATAAAAGAAAATAAAGAGTGTATAAGTAAGATTAAAAAGTTATATACTACCTCATTCCCAGAGAATGAACAAGTACCTTTTGTGTATTTGAGACTAAAAGCTGAATCAGATATTTCTGATATTTTTGGTGTTTATGAAGATGATAATTTCATTGGATTATTAGTCACTTTATACTACAAGGATATTGTTTTTCTATGGTATCTAGCTATCGAACATGATTTACGTGGAAAAGGACATGGAAGCTTAATACTTAATGAAGCTGCCAAGAAGTATGCTGGTTATCGTTTAATATTAAATATAGAAGAAGTTGAAAATGAAAATCAACAAAGAAGAAAGAATTTCTATTTGAAGAATGGTTATCGTGAATGTGGATTTAAAACCATGGAATATGGAGTAATATATGAAATGTTATGCCATGATGATGTTGTTACATATGAAGAATATAAAGAATTAATGATTAATTATGTAGGTAAAACTATGTATAATCGAATCTATAAACGAGTATTTTAATAGGGGTGTTAATATGCAACTAGAATTTAAGAATGCGAATATAAATGATATTGATACTATTTATAATCTTAATAAACAGCTGATTGATATGTATGAAGATGTTGAGAGTATTGAATATGAGAAAGTACTTGCTTGGGTTAAACGTAAGATTACTAAATATATTAATGAATATACATGTGTGGTTTTAAATAATCAGACAGTTGGATATTATTATTTTCATCATGATGAAGCACGAATGGAAATCGATGATTTATATGTATTACCTGAGTATCAAAATAAGGGGATTGGTTCTAAAATATTAGAAAAGTGTTGTTTAGAAACTAGATTACCAATTTATTTGTATGTATTCAGTAAAAATGTAAGAGCAATAGCTTTATATGAAAGATTTGGTTTTAAGATTATCGAGAATATTAATAATTCACGATATATTATGCAAAGAGATATGTAAATCATAAAGGGGGAGACTTTGTAGAAAGAGAAAATAGAGAATATAAGGTTGGACTAGTGTTAGAAGGTGGTTCAATGCGAGGTATGTTTACGGCTGGAGTATTAGATACTTTTATGGATGAGGAAATTAAAGTGGATGGTATCATCGGTGTATCGGCAGGAGCACTATTTGGACCTAATTATTTCTCAAATCAAAAGGGTAGGGCTTTACGATATAATAAGCGCTTCTGTAAGGATTATCGCTATATGAGTCTATGGTCTTATATATTTTCAGGTAATTTAGTAAATCGTCAATTTGCTTTCTATGATGTTACACTAAAGTATGATTTGTTTGATAATGAAACATTTATGAAGAATAATACAGGTTATTATGTAACTGCACCTAATATTGAAACTGGTGAGGCTGAATATTTGAAAATGAAGGATATAGTAAAAGAAATGGAAATGTTAAGGGCTACCTCAGCTATACCATTTGTATCTAAAATTGTAGAAATTGATGGTAAGAAATATTTAGATGGTGGTATTGCCGATAGTATTCCTGTATTGAAGTGTAAAGAAATGGGATATGATAAAGTTATTGTGATATTAACAAGACCATTAGAATACCGTAAAAAGCCTTATCATAACGCTCTAATTAAGCTAATGTCTTTAAAATATAAGAAGTACCCAAACTTTATTAATAATCTAAAGAATCGGTATCAAATGTATAATGATACTGTTGAGAAGATTGTAGAAATGGAAAAGAATGGCGAGATATTTGTAGTTAGACCTTCTGAACCAATAAACGTAAAAGTAATAGAGCGTAAACAAGAAAACTTACAAGCAGTTTATGATTTAGGCGTAAAAGATTGTAAGGCTATAATTAGTAGTTTAAGGAGCTATTTAAGTGTTTAAGTTAAAGGTATCTAAGTAACTTAGGCATTACATTTCACAATTTAAGACTTTTCTTATATAATTGGATTAAGGGTTGGTGATTTTATGCCATTGTTATTAAGAAGGGATATTTACGAGAAAACCAAAAGAATCGTTCAGGGCTTTGATGAATTAGGGAGTGTTGAAGCAGATTTTAAAGAATGGTTAGAAAAAAATTATGATTTTAAAGTAAGTAGTATCGTACTTGATTTTACGGTGCTTTCAAATGAAAAACCAAGTGAGAACTATTTAGTATATATTCTTCATCAAGAATCAAGAGTTAATAGTGAGAGAGTGCATAAATTGATGAATGACCATTATAAAGAATGGCTATTAGGGTTTATTAACATTGCGTTGAAACATCACTTAAGAGTTAATCGAACAATTGAAATACGATTATTTGATTTCTATCAAGAAATATGTTATGACTTCCAAAGTTTTTATAATGTTCATTTTGATGCTGATAGTTATTATAAAACACTTAATCCAAGAATTAATATATATCGTTGTTTTAGACTATATAGACCAGTAATATTATTCCATACAGAAGAGTATAAGAAGAAATATGAAGATGATGGAGTACTAGAATTAATTCAGGAACAATATGAAGATTTCCTTAAACGTTATGATGCTTATGGTGCAGCAAAAGGAGAAAAGGTCGTATTTGGAACAAAAGAACAGTTGATGAATGAGTATCATGGAGATGTAAATAAATATTTTGATTAATGGGTGTAAGCCCATTTTTCTATTTTTTAAGAATAATTTACATAATAATGTATAAATATAAAAAAAATAGAAGCTTTTTTTATACATTTATGTTATTATTATAATGTTTGAAAATGAGGTGAAAGAAATGGCAAAACAATGTTTTGAGTTAGAGTTTTGCGGTCGCAGTCTAAAAGTTGAAACTGGTGAGATTGCGAAACAAGCAGGAGGGTCCGTGCTTGTACGTTATGAAGATACTGTAGTATTATCTACGGCAACAGCTTCTAAAGTAGCTAAAGAAGGTATTGATTTTTTCCCATTAACAGTTACTTTTGAAGAAAAATTGTATTCAGTAGGTAAGATTCCAGGAGGATTCTTACGTCGTGAAGGTAGACCTAGTGAGCATGCTACATTAACTGCTCGTATGATAGACCGTCCAATTCGTCCTTTATTTGCTGAAGGATTTAGAAATGAAGTTCAAGTTGTAAATACAGTATTATCTGTAGATACTGACTATTCTCCAGAAATGGCAGCTATGTTTGGTGCTTCATTAGCATTATGTGTATCTGATATTCCATTCAATGGTCCAATTGCTGGTGTACGTGTTGGTCGTGTTAATGGTGAATACATCATTAATCCAACTGTAGAAGAAATGGAAAATTCTGATATTGATTTAACTGTAGCTGGTACATATGATGCAATCAACATGGTAGAAGCTGGTGCTAAAGAAGTTAGCGAAGATGCTATGTTAGAAGCTATTATGTTCGGTCATGAATTCATTAAGAAATTATGTGTATTCCAAAAAGAGGTTGCTGCTGCATGTGGTAAAGAAAAGATGGAAATTACACTTGATGTAATTGATGAAGAATTAAACAAGGAAGTTCGTGCTAAAGTTGAAGATAAGTTAAAAGAAGCTGTACGTATTAAAGAAAAATTATTACGTTATGGTACTATTGATGAATTAACTGATACTACTGTAGCAGAATATGAAGCAAGAGAATATGAAGACGAAAAAGTAAAAGCTAAAACAGTTAAACAAGCACGTGCTATTTGTAATGAAATTGTACGCGAAGAAATGCGCCGTTTAATTACTGTTGATAAGATTCGTCCTGATGGTCGTAAGATTGATGAAATTCGTCCATTAGATGCTCAAGTTGATTTATTACCAAGAGTTCATGGTTCAGCTATGTTTACTCGTGGTGAAACACAAGTTGTTGGTACTTGTACTTTAGGTGCATTAGGTGATATCCAAATCGTTGATGACTTAACAGAAGTTGAATCTAAACGTTTCATGCACCACTATAACTTCCCTCCATTCTCAGTAGGTGAAGTTGGTCGTATGGGTACTCCAGGTCGTCGTGAAATTGGTCACGGTGCATTAGGTGAAAGAGCGTTAGCTCAAGTTATTCCATCCGAAGAAGAATTCCCATATACAATTCGTTGTGTAAGTGAAGTATTTGAATCTAACGGTTCTTCTTCACAAGCATCTATCTGTGCTTCATGTATGGCACTTATGGCTGCTGGTGTTCCTATTAAAGCTCCTGTAGCTGGTATCGCAATGGGATTAATTATGGAAGGTGAACACTATACAGTATTAACTGATATTCAAGGTATGGAAGACCATGAAGGTGATATGGACTTCAAGGTAGCTGGTACTCGTGAAGGTGTATGTGCACTTCAAATGGATATCAAGATTGAAGGTATTACTAGAGAAATCTTAAAGGAAGCATTAGCTCAAGCTCATCAAGCTCGTATGCAAATCTTAGATAAGATGGAAACTGCTATCGAAGCTCCACGTGCTGAAGTATCTGAATATGCTCCTAAGATTGCTAAGTTAACTATTCCAGTTGACAAGATTCGTGAAGTTATTGGTCCTAACGGTAAGATGATTAATCAAATTATTGCTGAATGTGATAACGTTAAGATTGATATCGAAGATGATGGAAGAGTTGTTATTTACCATACATCTAAAGAAGCTATCGCTAAGGCTAAACAAATGATTGAACAAATCGTTAAGGTTGTTGAAGTAGGCGAAATTTATGAAGGTACAGTTGTTCGTATTGAAAAGTTCGGTGCTTTCGTAAATCTATTCGGTAATAGTGATGGTTTACTACATGTATCTAAGATTGCTTGGGAACGTGTAGAAAAAGTTGAAGATAAGCTTAAGATTGGTGATAAAGTTCGCGTTGTAGTTACGGAAATCGATGAAAAAGGTCGTATCAATGTAAGTGCTCGTGATTTACTACAAAAACCAGAAGGTTATGTAGAACCAACTAGAGAAAAGAAATCTTTCAAAAGAGACGAAAAGAAAGCTTAGTTGTTAAGAGTTAGTCAATGAAGACTAACTCTTTTTCTTATGTGCCCATATTTATATTTAATCTAATGCATATAGTAACTATGGGTGAAGTCTATGTTGATTGGCGTAGTAATTTCTGATCGAAGACAAGCAATAATTGCTGATGTGTTAGAAGAATATCATTTACCAGTTATTAGAATACTATCAAACGAGGATCTAGATTATAATATGGATATATTAGTATTACCAATTAGGGGAATAAATGAAAATTGTATACTGCAAATAAACAATACTGTTTTGAATTTTAGTTCATTCTTTAAGTATGCGAAAAAGGAGTTAATCATTTATTCGGGTGTTGCTTGTAAGTATTTGGAACAATTACCATTTAAGCTAATAAAACTACTTAGTAATGAAGATATAATTGATTATAATTCTAAGCTTACAGCACAAGGATTACTAATCGATTTATTGATGAATATTGACATATCAATTGATGAAGTATCTATAGATATTATTGGATTTGGTCATTCTGGTAAAGCTATATACAAAATGTTCTCGAAATTATGTCCAAACATTAGAATAGTAAGTAGTCAAAAATTGTCGAAATTTGGAGATTTCCCTGTAAATATCATAGATTATGATACCTATAGAAATCTGAATGAATATTCTAATGTGATTATTAATACAGCTCCAACAATGATACTAGATAGTTTTATTATCGATAAGTTAAAGGATAATAATATTATTTTAGATATCGCAAGTGCACCAGGTGGAACGGATTTTGATTATGCCTTTAGAAAAGGTATTAAGGCATTGTTGTTACCTGCGCTACCTGCTAAATATGTAGGGTATTCAGCAGGTAAAATTCTAGGTAATCAAATAGTAAAGGATGTTGAGAATAATGTCTAAAATAGCTGTTGGGATTACTGGTTCATTTTGTAATCACTTTAAAGTATTAGAGATTCTACGAAAGTTTATAGAAAAAGGATATAAAATAGTACCAATATGTAGTGAATGTGTATATGAGAATGATACTAGATTTTTTAAAGCAGACGATTTTAAAAATGAAGTAGAAACTATATGTAATCATAAAATACTTCATACAATTGTAGAGGCTGAGCGAATCTCTAATTTATATCACTGTGAAGGTATGATAATACTACCTTGTACTGCTAATTCTATGAATAAATTAGCTAATGGTATTTACGATAGTGCTGTAGTATTAGCAGCAAAGAGTTTATTAAGAAATGACTATAGTATCGTATTAGCGTTGGCAAGTAATGATGGATTAAGTAATAGTCTAGAGAATATTGGTAGACTTATAAAACAAAAGAATATTTATTTTGTACCATTTGGTCAAGACGATTATATTAAGAAGCCATCATCGCTCGTATGTGATTTTGATAAGAGTATTGAAACATTCGAAAAGGCTATGCGTAAAGAGCAAATTCAGCCTATTTTATTAAGATAGGGGTTAAATAATGTTTGAAACAATAGTTGCTATTGTGACACCATTTACTCATGATAATTTAATTGATTTTGAAGCATTAATTCGAATTATAGATAATCTAATAGAGAATGGTGTTGATGGTATTGTAGTACTTGGTAGTACAGGGGAATGTTCATCAATTAGTGATGATGAGAGAAACTTAATATACCAATTTGTGACTAAATACGTGAATTGTAGAATCAAAGTGATCTTAGGAGTTGGAAGTAATTCATATGAGAAAACGATTAAATATATTAAAATGGCGGAGAATACTAATTGTGATAGTCTATTAATAGTAACACCATATTATGTATGTCCTAATCAAGCAGGATTAATTGCATATTTTAATAAGATTTTGTCTAATACTGGTAAGGATTGTATACTATATAATGTTAAGAAGAGATGTGGTTGTGAACTTGAGCCTGAAACAGTAGAATCATTAATAGTTAACCATGATAATGTGATTGGATTAAAACAAGCTTGTGGTAGATACAATGATTATATTAATATCTGTAATAAATTTACGAATTTTAAACTATACAGTGGTGATGATAATTTGTTACTTGAAGCGAGGAATTTAAACATGCATGGTATCATTAGTGTCATAGGGAATGCATATCCTGGTGAATTAGTTGAATTACAATATAATGGTGATAAAGAATGGTTAGATAAGATATGTAAAGCTATTTAT
This sequence comes from Erysipelotrichales bacterium, assembly GCA_017532345.1. Lineage (GTDB taxonomy): Bacteria > Bacillota_I > Bacilli_A > Erysipelotrichales > Erysipelotrichaceae > SIG230. The sequence continues at coordinate 14,747 of JAFXJJ010000120.1, read as the reverse complement.
AAATATCCATCACCAACAGGCATAAAAGGTGCAATGGAAGCTAAAGAGTTATGCAGTAGGAATGTTAGGTTACCGTTAGTTAGTTTAAATGATAATGAAATATCAGAAATACAGTCTATTTGTCATTAGACTGTATTTCATTTTTATTGTTTTTAAAAGGTTATTGGGGTATAATTAGGATAGAGTTTATTAGGAGGAAATTATAATATGGATAAGATTCGTATTTTCGCTTTGGGTGGATTGGATGAAGACGGAAAGAATATGTATGCCGTTGAAATAAATGATGAGATTGTTTTAATTGAAGCGGGTATTAAATATCCTGAATCTTCTAAACTTGGTGTTGAGAAAATTATTCCAGATTTTACATACATTTTAGATAATATTGAAAAAGTTAAAGGTATCTTTATTACGCATGCACATGATGACGTTGTAGGTGTATTACCATATTTATTACGTGATGCTTCTCATTTAGATGTATATGCTACGCCTTTAAATGCAAATATAATACAAGGTAATTTAGTTCAATATGGAATTAAATCTGCAAATATTAAGAAGATTAAACGTGGTGCTAAAGTAAAACTAGGAAATATTGAAGTAGATACTTTCGCTACTACGCATTCAATTGGTGAATCTATTGGGTTAGCAATTAAAACTAATCAAGGATATATCGTTTATACTGGTGAATTTATAGTAGACTTTGATGCTCGTGATGAAGCGTTTAGTTGTGATGTTAGTAAGATTGCAGAGCTTGGTAATATGAATGTATTATGTTTATTAACTGAATCAATTGCTGCAAGTAGAAAAGGGCATACTGCGCCTAATCATCGTATCTTAGATATGATTGAACCATATTTTGAAACAGCTCAAGGAAGAATCGTTATTTCTATGTATGCGCAAAACATTTACCGTGCGATTGAAATCTTGAACTTAGCGATTCGTTATAAGAGAAAAGTTGTTATTTATGGTAATGAATTACGTTATTTATTAGATAAGATTGTTAGTATGGGATATTTAACTATTCCAGTTGGTTTATTAGTAGATCCTAAGAAAATGGATCCTAATGACCCTAGTCTTGTGATTGTTGTATCTGGTTCTGGACCAAATATTTTCCGTTTCATGAATCGTATTGCTCTTCATGAAGATGATACATTTAATTTTGTTGAAAATGATACTATTATTATTGCTTCACCAATCGTTCCAGGAACTGAAAAAGAAGCTAGTAATATGGAAAATGAATTATATAAACTTGGACCAAAGATTATCACTTTATCTGGTAAACAAGTATATTCAATGCATGCATCTTCAGAAGATTTAAAGATGATGATGTATTTATTAAAGCCTAATTATTATATGCCAATTCGTGGTGAATACCGTCAATTAATAGATAATGCGAATGTAGCTACATCAATGGGGATTACACCTGACCGTATCGTAGTATTAGATAATGGGCAAGTTGCTGAATTTGAAAATGGTCGATTAAAATCTACAAGTGGTTCCGTGCCTATTGGTGAGGTTTTAATTGATGGTAGTGAAGAATTAGATTCATCTGGTGTTGTTATTAAGGATAGAGAACAATTATCTACTGATGGTGTTATTGTTGTTGGTGTTGTAATTGACTTCAATACTAAGGAAGTAATTGGTGGACCAGATGTACAAATGCGCGGATTTGTATATTTAAAGGATGCAGATCATATTGTTACAACAATTATGAAAATCTGTGAAGATACAATTCAAGAAATGCATAGTGATAACCGATATGACAATTTAAGTTGTAAAGGTGAAATGAGAGATAAGATTGCGAAATATGTATTAAAAGAAACAGGAAAACGTCCAATGATTTTACCTGCTATTGTGGAGATTAATGCATAGTTTTCAAATAAGGAGGTAAGTAATGGCTAATAAGAAAAAAAGACGTACAAGCAAAAAGAAAAAGTCGTTTGAACAAGAAGTCATAATGCTTGTAGTGGCTGTGATGTTAGCTACAATAAGTTTAATAGGATTATTACGTACAGGGATTGTTGGAACTGTAATTAGTAATGTCATTCGTTTTATGGTAGGAACGTTATATGGTGTAGTGCTATTACTAGGAATAGTAGTAGCATTCATGCTTATATTTAAACGTAGTATCCCTACTATTTATAGTAGAAAAGTATTTGGTGTTGTTTTATTAGTATTTGCTTGGTTAATTACTAGTGCGATTCCTATTGAAAGTAATGAAATTGGATTTGCTGTATTTGATGCTTTTATTAGTAACGCAAAGGAAATCTACAATGGGACAATGCCTGCAACAGGAGGGTTAATTGGTAATTTCTTATATGCCTTAATTTCGATGCTTGTTGCTCGTACTGGAACTATTATTGTTGTAATTGCGATGGTATTATTATCGTTAATATTATTAGTTGATATTGAAGTATTTAAGGAACATTGGTTTAAATTATGGGATGCTGTTACTGTTGAAGAAGCACCAAAAGATAAAAAACAAAAAGCTTCTAAAGCAAAGAAAGAAGAACCTAAGAAAGATCATCCTAAGCTATATGATTATACATGGGATCAAAATGTAGATGATATTAAGCCTAGTAAACCTACTACTATTCTAAATATCACATCATATGATGAAGAAGAATATGTAGAACCAGTAGTAGAGCCTGTGATTGAAACACCTAAACCAACAGTTAAAGATGCTACTACATCATTGCCTGTTATTAATGATGAAGTTGTGATTGAAGATAATACTACGTTTGATGATTCAATTACTAAACCGTATGAATTACCTAAGATGGCTTTACTTGATTCTAAGGCTGGAAAAACTAATTCCAAGACAAATACAAGTAATGCCAAAGAAAATGGTGAGAAGATTATTGAAATATTGAAACAATTCAATATTCCAGCTGAATTAGTTAATATTAGTATTGGTCCAAGTGTAACGAAATTTGAAATTAAACCAGAATTAGGTATTCGTGTATCTAAAATTGCTTCATTACAAGATGATATCAAAATGGCACTAGCTGCTAAGGATATTCGTATTGAGGCACCAATTCCAGGGAAGAGTGCTGTAGGTATTGAGATTCCTAATGCTGAAAGCATGGTTGTTAAGATGCATGATATGTTAATGCATATTCCTACTAATCTAGCTAATAAGAAATTATTAGTTGCTTTAGGTAAGGATATTAGTGGTCAACCAGTATATGGTGAACTTGATAAGATGCCACATTTACTTGTAGCGGGTGCTACTGGTAGTGGTAAGTCTGTATGTATGAATGCTATGATTACGTCAATTTTAATGCGTGCAACGCCTGATGAAGTTAAAATGGTGTTGGTAGATCCTAAACGTGTTGAATTTACGGCATATCATGGATTACCACATTTGATTGCACCAGTAATTAATGATGCTAAAGAAGCATCTAAAGCATTAAAGGTTGTAGTTGATATGATGGATGGACGATATGAATTATTCTCTGAAGTAGGTGTAAGAAATATTGCGACTTATAACCAGAAAGTAAAGAATAATGAGTTTAATGATTCTCGTAAACCATTACCATATGTTGTTGTGATTATTGATGAGTTGGCTGACTTAATGATGGTAGCTGCTAAAGATGTAGAAGCTAGTATTCAACGTATTACGCAATTAGCACGTGCTGCAGGTATTCATTTAATTGTTGCTACTCAACGTCCAAGTGTTGATGTTATTACTGGCATTATTAAAGCTAATATACCTTCACGTATTGCATTTGCTGTTAGTAGTGCAGTTGATAGTCGTACAATTCTTGACCAAACAGGAGCTGAGAAGTTATTAGGATATGGTGATATGTTGTATATTCCAATGGGTGAACCAAATCCTATGCGTGTTCAAGGTGCTTATGTTAGTGATGATGAGGTTGCTAGAATCACTGAGTTTGTGAAGAAACAAGGAACTCCACATTATGATGAAGCATTTACTGGACCTCGTCTTCAAAGTATGAATGAAGAAGAAGGAAAGAATGGTGCTGATCCAATGTATGAAGAATGTAAAGCATTTGTTATTGAAACGCAAAAAGCTAGTACATCTCTGCTACAAAGACGCTTCGGATTAGGTTATAATCGTGCTGCACGTATGATTGACCAATTAGAAGAAAATGGTATTATCGGTCCTAATAATGGTTCAAAACCTAGAGAAGTCTATGTTAAGAAGATTACTAAGGACAGTGAGCCTGAGGAGTAAAAGATGGTTTAATAACCATCTTTTTAATATTTTAGAGTTAATTGACTTTAATAGTAAAATAGAATAAACTATTATGTGGGTTTCTATATGAAGATATAGGAGGTGTATTAATGAGAAAGTTAATAAAGCTTATTTCGTTAGCATTAGCGCTTCTTTGTGGTACTGCTTGTTCGAATGAATCGATAACGCCTGAACAAGCGTTTTGTCCAATTGAAATTGGTGTAGTTATGGATATTAATGGTATTGATGATAATAGCTATAATCAATTTGTATGGCAAGGAGTAACTAATTATGCAAGTAGTGCAATGTTATCTACAAGCTGTTTTAAATATTTTGAATCTACTGTTAAAGAAGATTATATTCCATATCTACAAACTTTTGCTGATTCAGTAGATATTGTAATTGGTGCTAGTCCAGATATGGCTGATGAGGTAGTGCAAGTTGCTAATGAATATGGTCGTATTACTTTTGTAATTGTAGATACAATAGTAGATGCACCTAATGTTGTTTCCCTTAATTATGATGAACAGCTATTATCGTTTATTGCTGGCAGATATGCAGCATATCAGGTAAATGATCCATTAGTTGAATCTATTGCGTATATTGGTGACTCAATTAAACATGCTGCCATCTTTGAACAAGGCGCCTTATTAGTTAATGAGAATATACATATTGAATATGAAATTGATGAACTTCATAGCTATGATAATGTTGTAGCTGCTTATGATTCTTTAGGTAATGCTACATTAGAAAATGCAGTTATAGTTACTTCTAATATCATTGATTCTACACATACTATTAAGAAAAATATTAGCGATGATATTTATAATATTATTAAAGATAAAGCTAGAAGAAAATTAAAAATGGGTAATTATAATTCTACTAATGTAACACTATTAATGAATGATATTGATATCGCAAGAGAATGTAAGACGATTGTAAATGCCAAGGATTTTGGATATGCTGTGATTCCAAGTTTTATGCTTCATCAAGAGGAGGTAGTTGAAGAAACAACAAGTGAAAATCTTGATGACAATACTAATGAGAATAATGAAACTATCGAAGAATAAAGGGAACAATCCCTTTTTCTTTTGTATTTCTATATTTTGAGGTATACTATATATGAGGTAATTATTATGAGAAAATTTAAATTAGAAAACAATGTTAACATACAGATTATTAAAAGTGATAAATTCAAAACAGATCATATTGCTGTACGTTATGTATTAGATTTATCAGCAAAGAAGGCTTCTGCTAGAAGTTTATTAGCAATGATGCTAACAAATCGAACAGCTAAGTATCCAACTAATAAAGAACTAACCAATTATCTAGATATGAATTATGGTATTAATGTATTTATGAATACCTATTCACTTGGTGGAGGTCATTTGCTTGATGTAAGAACAAGTGCTATAAGTGATTTGTATATTGAAAATGATTCTCTAAACAAACAGTTAGACTTAATCGATGAGGTAGTGTTTAATCCATTAGTAGATAGTGAAGGCTTATTTGACGACGAATTATTTGAAGAAGCTAAGATGATTCTATTATCTAAAATTACTAGAAGAAATGATGATCCTGCTACATATGCAATGGATAAAGCTTGTAAGTTATTTGGAAAAGGTTCATTATTTTCTGTATCGGTACTAGGAAGTGAAGAACAAGTACAAGCACTAACAAAAGAAATGGTGAAAGATGCATATTATGATATGTTGCATAAGGCAAGAGTAGATGTAACTATTATTAGCTCATTACCAGAAGATGAAGTAGAATCCTGTGTAAGAAAGCATAAGTTTGCATATGAAACTAGTGATAATGTCGGAATATTCTATGACTATAAAATAAATGATGCAGTATCAGAGGAGGAAACTCGTAGAATTGACCAAACATCATTAATATTAGGCTGGTACAGTGGGATTAAACCAATTGATGATGAGTATTATGCATTGAAATTAGCCAATATTATTATTGGTGGAGATAGTACATCGTTTATGTTCCAAGAAATACGTGAAAAGAATTCATTGTGTTACAATGTGTATTCTTCGGTATTCTCAATTGATGGGTTTATGGTAGCTTATGCAGGCATAAGTTATGAGAATAAAGATAAAACAGCTAAAATGATGAGAGATATTATCGAAGAAGTTAAAAAAGGCGAAATAGATGAACAACTAGAAACAGCGAAATTATTATATTGTAATTCATTATTAACTCAATATGATTCAGCTAGTGGAATGTTGAACTTTGAATATCAACAAAATATTTTGGGATTACATCGTAATTTAGATGAAGTAATTGATCGAATTAGTGCTGTGACTAAGGAACAAGTTATTGATGTAGTAAATCGTTTGACTTATTTAGGGGAATTTACTTTAAAGGAGGTTAATGATAATGAATAATACTTATAATGAAAAGATAATGTATAAAACATTATCCAATGGCCTTCACGTAATTCTAGTAAATAAAAAAGGATATACTAAATCTCATGCTTTATTCATGACACCATTTGGTGCTATGAAGAATAAACTTGTTAGTGAAAATGGTGATGTTTTAACGTTTAAAAGTGGATTAGCTCATTTTCTCGAACATAAAATGTTTGAAGCAGATAACGGTGGAGATGTGATGGATGAGTTTAGTAAGATTGGTGTTAGTGCAAATGCATATACATCATATAACGAGACTTGTTATTACTTTACAACATCATATGATATTGAGAAACCATTAAATATCTTATTAGATTTTGTACAAGAGCTTACTATTACAGAAGAAAGCGTTGAAAAAGAAAAAGGTATTATTGTTCAAGAATTAAGAATGTATAAGCAAATGGCAGATATGCGATTTGTTCAAGAAATATTTGCTTCAATGTATGAAGAGCACCCACTAAAAGATGATGTTGGTGGTGATGAAGATAGTGTTAATAGTGTTACGGTAGATGATTTATATGATTGTTATCGTATTAATTACCATCCACAAAATATGACTTTAGTAATTGTGAGTGGAGAAGATAGTGAAAAGATATTAAAGATTATTGAAGGTAACCAAGATTTAAAGAATTTCCCTGATGTTGTTAAAGTAAGTGATTATGATTATAAAGAACCAACAACAGTTAAACGAGAGCATTATGAGTTTAAAATGGATATTAATCAGAAGCGTTATGGAATCGGATATAAACTAAATGGTATTGTTGATCCTAAAGTACGTTTTAAAAAGGATATATCGCTAAAGATGTTGATGGAAATGTATTTCTCTTCATCTAATACACTCGTACAAGAATGGCTTGATGAGCGTATAATTAATGATTCATTTGTATATGATAGTGAATATGGAAGAGATTATGGTTTTATTATATTTGCTAGTGAAACGGATAAGGAGGATGTACTGAAAGATAAGTTAGATAAAGCTATTAATGAGTTAATTAATGGAGAATTAGATGAAGCAGTATTTGAAAGTATTAAACGCCGACTTATTGGAAGTAATATTCGTTTGATGAATCGCTTTGAAGATTTCGCGATGGCATTAGCCAAAGCTAGAAATATCGGAGTTGACTTTTTTGAGAGTATCGAGTTATTAAAGGATATTTCATTAAAAGATTTAGAGGAAGTAAGAAAAGATATAGATTTAAGCAATGTATGTGATGTAATTCTTAGTGAATTATAAGAAATAAGAAAGGAGAGGAACTTATGAAGTGGATAATCATGATATTGTACTTTTTAAATGTATTATCATCTAAAGCAACGTATGTATCAGTTCCTCTGCATTCAAAGATTACTCCTTTAAAATGTGATAAAGTGAGTGAGGAACTAGTTTGTTCATTATCTAAGGTAGATGAAATAGAAATAGGTATTGATACAAGTGTTGCAGGTAGATTCGTATATAATTTACGAGATATTGATGAGCGTTTATTCACTTCTCAGGATAGACTATATGTAGAAATTATTGATGATAGTGCACCAGTGATTACTTTAAGTGAAAAAAAGACTTTTATTAAGGAAGGCTTTGACCCATATGAATGTGTTGCTTCAATTGAAGATGATTCAGAATTTGTATATGAAACGTATCTACAAGATAATACAGTAACTATCGTTGCAACAGATATTTATGGTAATATGTCGACTATTTCTACTGATGTTGAATTCATTACGGAAAGCGAATATGAAGTCATGGCGTATTTAGGTGATGATGTTTTAGAAACAATTGAGAATTATTTAGTGGCGGAAAACCTTTCACTAGATAATATTGGTATTGGAATAAAAGATATAAAAACGAATCAGTATTATTACCAAAATGAACATAAGCAGTATATAGCTGGAAGTAGTATGAAATTACCGCTAAGTGTATTGATATACAATGGTATTAACGAAGGGAAGTTTACTCCTTCACTTACACTTGAGTATAAAGAATCACATGTTACAAATGGAACAACGGTAGTACCTCTATACCACACTATTGGAGATCGAATACGATTAGATACTTTATTACGATATACATTAGTACCAAGCGATAATATCGCAGCTAATATGCTATTTGATTTATTAGCAAGACAAGGAAGTCTACAGAAACAAATGACTTCGTTCTTTGGGGTTACAGAAGAGGAAATAGCCGTTGTTAATAGTAATAAAATAACAGTTCATTATATGATAAGAGTACTTGAGGAATTGTTAGATAGTAATAATTTAGTAAAAGAGAAATATAAACAGTTAGAAAGTCATATTCTAAGCGCATATAATGGAAGATATTTAAAAAGAAATCTAAGTAATGTTAAGATTGCACATAAATGTGGATTCTACAACAGCAATATCAATGATACAGGTATTGTTTATAAGAATGGGGTTCCTCGTTATTTGATATCTATTTATACACAGAGTTATGGTAAGAAAGATGCTAGCAATGTTACTTATGCAGAAAGATACATTGCTAAGATTAATCAATTAGTGTATGAATATTATGAATTAGTTGATTTAGGATTAATTGATGATTAAAATTTTGAAGTGAGTCAATAGTGTGATTTGACTCACTTTTTCTTTTTGGATTAACACTTATTGAGTGCAGTATTGTTACTTTAGGAGTTTTGTATAAATTAAATGATTCTTGTATTCTAATACATGAAAAGGAGGTAATAAATAAATGATTAACACAGTTGTAATTGTCGGACGAATTGCTGAAGCCCCTGAGATTAAAGAAACAGCAATGGGCAATAAAGTATGCTCTCTACTTCTAGAAGTCGAACGAAATTTCCCAAACTCTGAAGGTGTATATCTATCAGATTATATCCCCGTCACATTATGGAAGGGAATGGCGGATGAAGCCTCGAGTCATTCTAAAGAGGGTTCTTTAATTGGTGTTAAAGGACGATTACAAACCTATGAAGCTAAATCCAAATCTGGCAATGATTTCAGAGCATTAAATGTTGTTGCCGAGAGTATCACATACTTATCTTAACATCTCATTTCTACTTTTATCCTTGTACCTTTTTGAGTTAAAATTAGTATGTAATGGATTGATATTAAGAGCTTTCTATAAGCTCTTTTTATCTTATATAAAATACCTATAAGTGATAAATGGTAATAAATTTTTAAGATATTTAAATATAGAGTATATTGGTATATAATATTGGTACATTTTCAGACAAGACCATAATGAATAGGAGAACATATATGAGAATTGTTGACGTAATTGAGAAAAAAAGAGATAAAAAAGAGTTAACTAAAGAAGAAATTCAATTTTGGATTAATGGTGTAGTTGATGGTAGTATTCCTGATTATCAATCATCAAGTTTATTAATGGCAATTGTACTAAATGGTATGAATAGTAAAGAAACTGCCTACCTTACGGAAGCTATGATGTATAGCGGTGATGTTATTGATTTATCAGTAATTGATGGCATTAAATCCGATAAACATTCAACAGGTGGTGTTGGTGATAAGACTTCACTTGCATTAGGACCTATGTGTGCTGCTAGTGGATTAAAGATTGCGAAGATGAGTGGTCGTGGATTAGGTCATACAGGTGGTACATTAGATAAGATGGAATCTGTTCCTGGTTTTAGTTGTTATTTAGATGAAGAACAATTTATTAAACAAGTAAATGATATTTCCATTGCAATAATTGGACAAACTGCTAAGCTTGTTCCTGCTGATAAGATTTTATATGCACTTCGTGATGTTACTGGTACTGTACCTGCGGTTCCACTAATCGCATCATCAATTATGTCTAAGAAATTAGCTTCTGGTTCGGATACAATATTACTAGACGTAAAGTTTGGTGATGGTGCATTTATGAAAACAGTTGATGAGGCTAAAGTATTAGCTAACGCTATGATTGAAATTGGTAAAGAATTAGGTCGTGATACTAAAGCTATGATTTCTGATATGAATCAACCTTTAGGAAATGCGATAGGTAATGCATTAGAAGTAATGGAAGCTGTAAATACATTAAAGGGTAATGGGCCTAAAGATTTTGAAGAGCTTTGTTTACAAGCAGGTGAAATTATGCTTATGCAAGGTAAGAAAGCTACATCTAAAGAAGAAGCAAGAACATTATTGAAAGAAACTATTAAAGATGGAAGTGCATTTGAAAAGTTAAAAGCTATGTTTAAGGCTCAAGGTGGAGATGTTAGTTATTTAGAAGATTTATCTAAGTTACCAGCAGCGTCAATGCAAGTGACAATGGTTGCTAAAGAAGATGGATATATTAGTAATCTACAAGCTTTAGAAATGGGAACACTTGCAATGCGCTTAGGTGCTGGTCGTGCTACTAAGGAAGATGATATTGATCATGCAGTTGGTATTGTCTTAGCTGCTAAGAAGGGTGATTTCGTTAAAGCTGGTGACCCACTTGCAGTTGTTCATACAAATACTGAATTAACTGAAGAATGGATTAATGATTTCTATCAAGCATATACATTTACTTCTGAAAAGATTGAGAAAGATCCAATTATATTTGCTGTATTAGGTTAAGTGTGAGTATTCACACTTTTCTTTTTATATTAGGCATAATTACTGCTTTTCTTAATATGCTTATAATGAGGTGAGTACATGAGAAAAGTATTATTGATAGTAATTATTCTATGTATATGGAGTCAAAGTGTATGTGCTGATAACTTTGCGGATAATGCTAAGAGTGCATATTTAATTGAATATAATAGTGAAAAAGTATTATTTAGTAAGAATGAAGAAGAAAGGCTATATCCTGCTTCTATGACAAAGATGATGTCATTGTACTTAATATTTGAAGCAATACAAAATGGTAAGCTTAAGATTAATGATATTGTTACTGTTAGTGAGCATGCAGCAGGTATGGGTGGTTCACAAATATGGCTTCAAGTGAATGAACAAATGAGTGTAGATGATTTGTTGTAGGCGGTATGTGTTGCTTCAGCTAATGATGCTGTAGTAGCACTTGCTGAATGTATTGCAGGTAGTGAAGAGGAATTTGTTAGTAGAATGAATGAACAAGCTAGTAAATGGGGACTTACATCAACTAACTTTATGAATGCATCAGGCTTACATCATGAGAATCATTATTCATCAGCAAGAGACATGGCTATTATTGGGAAAAAACTGGTTGAAATAGGTGGTGATTTACTATTTTCTTATACTACACTTTATGATTCTTATGTGCGAGAAAATACTGATGCTTCAGTATGGCTAGTTAATACTAATAAACTTCTTCGAACGCTAGATGGAACTGATGGACTAAAAACAGGATATACATCACAAGCAGGATACTGTATAACATTAACTACGCAAAGAGATGGAGTACGATTAATAGGTGTTGTAATGAAAGAGCCTACGAATAAAATCAGAGATAGCGAAATACGTAAGTTAATGGAATATGGATTTAGTCAAATTCAAACTAAGCCTTTATACACCAAAGGTGATTTATATGAAACTATAAATATTGAAGATGGTAAACCAAATGAACTAACTGTTTTAATTAATGATGATTTGAATATTAAGTATATTAATAATAGTGACTATACTCCAGTCGTTACCTATTCAACAACTTCAGCACCAATCATGGAAGGTGAAGTTATAGGAAAACTACAGATTAATAGTAATGATGGGCTATTAAGTGAAACATCATTAATAGCAGGAAATACTATTGAGAAATTAGAATATTTTGATTATGTAAAGAAGCTTTTTAAAATGTTTATATATTAATTTGTCGCATAATGATAACGTTTGTCGAAATCTCACATTTAGTGAGATTTTTATATTATCATAACTAAGAAGGAGGAAGTATTTATGTATAGAATGATAGATAGTGAACCGAAAATATATGTGGTTCCAAATGAGTTTGGAGGTGTAGAAGTAAAAAAAATACGCGATGAAATAATTAAGGAAATAGATGAAATAAAGCCTAATTATATTATATTCGATATGAGAGATACAACGTTCATTGATAGTAGTGGTATAGGCTTTTTATTAGGTCGATATACACAGGTACAAAGATATAAAGGAAAGGTGGTTTTATATGGTGTAAATAAACCTATTTCTAAATTATTACGCTTGTCAGGAATGTACAGTATTATGCAAATTGTGGATAGGGAAGAAGAGGAAGTATTATGAATAAATTTGAATTAAAGTTTTCTGCAATGATAGAAAATGAAGCAGTGTTAAGGGTGTTAGTAAGTTCTTTTCTTGCTCCCTTAGGAATAAGTGATGAAGAAATAATGGAAGTTAAAACAATCGTGAGTGAAGGTGTGAGTAATGCCATTATCCATGGTCTTGAGAATGATCCAAATAGAATGGTGGAAGTAAGGATTGAATTAGATGATGAGGAACTTTACATTATGATTAAGGATGATGGAAAGGGAATTGAAGATTTAGAACTTGCATTAACACCAATGTTTTCGACATTAAAGATTGAAGAGCATACAGGAATGGGATTTACAATTATGTCAACCTTTAGTGATGAGTTTGATGTAAAGAGTGCAGTAAATCATGGAACGGAAATACATATTCGTAAATATCTACATCATTATGATAATGATATTGTATGAACACTGAATTATTAGAAAAAGCTATAAATGGTGACGAAGTAGCCAAAGAAGAATTCGTCAAAAATAATATGGGGTTAGTGTATAATGTAGTTTACCGTTTCAAAAATAGTAATAAATTAAAAGAGGATTTAGTACAAGTTGGATGTTTAGGTTTAGTAAAGGCAATTAATAACTTTGATTTAAGTTATAATGTTGCTTTCTCTACATATGCAGTACCAATAATATTAGGTGAAATAAAAAGATATTTTAGGGATGAAGGTAGTATTCATATATCAAGAAGTGTGAAGGAAAACTATCTTTTTTTAGTGAAACAAAAAGAAACTCTCGAACAGCAAATTGGTCGAGAAATAAGCTATAAAGAATTGGCGGATCATGTTGGCTTTGATATCTATGATGTAGTTGAAGCCTTTGAAGCTAATCAGTTTGTTACATCATTAGATGAAGAAATAAATGATGATGACAATAAAAAGGTATCTTTATCAGATTTCATACCATCTAATGAGGGAATCGATCCATTATTAGTGATGAGTATGAAAAAAGAAATATCGAAATTAAGTCAAAGAGATCAAATGTTGTTGTATTATCGATATGAGCTAGACTACAATCAAAGCAAAATTGCTGAAATCTTTAAAGTTTCTCAAGTTCAGATATCTCGTAGTGAGAAAAGAATCTTAAATGAGTTAAAGAAAAGAATAAATAATGAATAAATATTAGCACTCACATATTGACAGTGCTAATATTTGTGCTATACTATCATTAGCAATCGTAGTAAACGAGTGCTAATGGAGGTGGATGTTATGAACCAAGAATATAGTGAATCTTTACAAAAGATACTGCAATCAGCTATGCAAGAGGCTATTAAGAATAAGCATAGCGAGATACATAGTGTCCATATTTTAAGAGAAATAATTGACCAAGATGATAGTCCAATTGTTTCTATTTTGAAAAAACAGAATGTTGATGTTAGAAAGCTATCTAAGGCATTTAAAGATGAAATGAAGAAATTACCGTATGTTAGTAATGTTTCAAGTCCTAAGGTAGCTAATGAAGTTCAAGTTGGCTTTCAAAAAGCTCAAGAGTTTGCCGTAAGCGAGCAGGAGAGCTTTATTGGAATTGTAGCTATGTGGATGTCATTATTCTATGCAAATGATGTATATGCGAAATATAGTAAGATTGTACCTATCTCATATGAACAAATGCTTAGTTTATATCGTCAATTAAAAGGAAATAGAAAAATGACTTCCGAAACTGACGAAAATAATCTAAATGCCTTGGAAAAATATGGACGTGATTTAGTAGAAGATGTACGTAATGGTAAACTAGACCCAGTAATTGGTAGAGATGATGAAATCCGTAGAGTAATTCAAATCTTATCACGTAAGACTAAGAATAATCCTATTTTGATAGGTGAACCAGGTGTCGGAAAAACAGCAATTGTTGAAGGGTTAGCATGGCGTATTTATAAAAAGGATGTACCTTATGGTTTATTAAATATGCGTGTTATTGAACTTGATATGGGTGCCTTAATTGCTGGTGCTAAATATCGTG
>JAFXJJ010000119.1 GCA_017532345.1 Erysipelotrichales bacterium | reverse complement strand
TAATACACGTTACAATACGCTTAAACTTGTCGTATGAGCTATGTAAATCATTTGTATGTAGTATACGAAGCTTCATGTAAATCACTCCTAACATATATATTGTATCATAATTATATTTTAAGTAATATAAAAGGCTGACAACAATCAGCCTAATAAATTAGTGTTTGTATAAGCTAGGAATAAATAGAATTAATAATGGGAATAATTCTAATCTTCCTGCTAACATAATAAAGCTTAATAAGAATGTACTGAAATCTGAGAACAACGAGAAGTTTGCTGCTGGTCCAACCAAATTTAAACCAGGACCGATATTACTGATACATGAAAGTACTGCAGTAAAGTTCGTTGTAAAGTCATATCCATCTAATGAAATTAATAATGTACCTAGTACTAAAATAAACATATACATTACAAAGAATACTTGAATACCAATCAACATATCTTTATCTACGGATTTCCCATCTAAACGTAATGCTGTTACTGTTCTTGGATGCACCATACGGTAAATTTCTTTAATTTGTTGTTTAACAAGTGTAATTATACGTCCAATCTTAATGCCTCCACCTGTACTACCAGCACATGCTCCAGTAAACATCAACAGTATGATAACAGTTTTAGAAAACTCTGGCCATAAATCATAGTTAACCGTTGAATATCCTGTTGTTGTGATGATGGATGCTACTTGGAAATAG
This sequence comes from Erysipelotrichales bacterium, assembly GCA_017532345.1. GTDB lineage: Bacteria > Bacillota_I > Bacilli_A > Erysipelotrichales > Erysipelotrichaceae > SIG230. The sequence continues at coordinate 8,329 of JAFXJJ010000119.1, read as the reverse complement.
GCATAACGTAATGCCTCTAAAATAGATCCATAGTATGGAGTAATATTAATAGCGATTAATACTACAGCTACTAAAATAATTCCTAGGTAGCAACGTAGTTCTTCACTACCAAAGGCATCTCTATGCTTACCTATTAAAATATAATAGAAGATATTGAAGTTAATACCAAATAAAATCATAAATGTCCCAATAACTACATCAATGATTGGACTATTATAGTAGCCTATTGATGAATTCTTGATGCCAAAGCCCCCCGTACCAGCAGTACCAAAAGAATGTAGTATTGAATCAAATAAAGGCATACCACAAATACATAATATGATGATTTCAATAATAGTCATTGCAAGATATATTTTATATAGAATAACAGCTGTATCACGCATCTTAGGAACAAGTTTACCGACTGAAGGACCAGGTACTTCTGCTCTCATAATATGCATGTTGTTGTTTTTAGATAATGGTAATATCGCAAGTATAAATACTAATACCCCCATACCACCAATCCAGTGAGTAAAACTTCGCCAGAATAATAATCCCTTACTAACTACCTCAATATCGGTTAAAATACTTGCACCAGTTGTAGTAAAGCCCGATACCACTTCGAAGAATGCATCAATTGGATTAGGAATTGTACCTGTAACTACAAATGGTATAGTACCAAAAGCAGACATCAATACCCAAGCTAGTGCAACTATCACAAAGCCTTCTTTCGCATAAATCACAGTATTTTTAGGTTGTTTATAGCCCATTATTACGGCCGTAATATTCAACAATACCATTGTTAGAAGAAAGGCCCATGCAACTGATTCCCCATAAATAATAGAACATAATAATGGTAATATCATTAACCCAGCTTCTATCATTAGTACCTTTGAAAGTACATAACCAATCATTTTATAATTCATATCCACTACCTCGAGCGAAGATATCACGAATATCTTGTAAACCTTCCTCGGTCGTAACTACAATAACGTGATCCCCAGGTTCTAAAACATCTAACCCTGATGGATGAATTACTGAACCTCTACGATAAATAGATGCAAGTAATAAATTGTTTCTAAGCGCTAAATCTTTTAGTGGCTTATGCAAATAACTACCACCATTAGGTACAGAGAACTCTAATGCTTCTACTTGATTATCAACAATACGATATAATGATTCAAGTGTTGTATTTTCCGCATTAGCCATTGCACGAACAAATCGTACAATTTGCGCTGCGATAATATTCTTAGGAGAAATAACTGTATCAATTCCCATCTTCTCTAATAAATCTAAATAAGGAATACGATTAACTTTAGTTATTACTTTATTTACACCGCTATGAGTTGCGTACATCGAAATAATAACATTCTCTTCATCCATATCTGTTAATGAGATAAAGGCATCCATTTTTTCTAGTCCTTCCTCAAGTAACAAATCTCGATTTGTTCCATCACCTTCAACAATCACTGCTCTAGGCAAGTTTTCACATAAGAAACGACAACGTTCTGAATCTTTCTCAATAATCTTTACATAAATCCCACTTTCAGTTAAACGCTTAGTAAGATAATATGCAACCTTACCCCCACCAACTAACATTGCGGAACGAATACGTCTTTTCGCTATACCAATAGCTTTAAAGAAGTCATTAACATCTCTTACTGAACCAGTAACTGTAATCTTATCGCCTTCTTTAAGTACTACATTACCTTTAGGAATTAATACTTGTGAACCACGCTTAATAGCACATACTAAAACCTTTACTTTAAAAGCTGATGGCAATTCAAATAAACTCTTATTAATTAACGGATTGCCCGCTTCTAATTTAATTTCAATTAATTCTACACGTCCACGAAGGAAAGAGTCGATTTTCAATGCATTCGGATAAGAAACAATACGTGCAATTTCTTGAGCTGCCGCTAGTTCTGGATTAACCGACATACTTAATCCTAATTCTTCCTTCATAAATTCTAATTGAGAAGCATATTCAGGATTACGTACACGCGCAATAGTATGCTTACACCCTAGTTTTTTCGCAACTAAACAGCTAAGAATATTAACCTCATCAGCACTTGTTGCCGCAATAATAAGGTCTGATTTTTCAGCACTTGCTTCTCTTAAGATTTGCATTGTTGCCCCATTACCTTCAACAACAAGTACATCATCACGATTCACCGCTTCTTTTAAAACACTGCTTCGATTATCAATAACAACGACTTGATGTCCTTCTTTCGCTAATTGAGAAGTTAAGGTAGAACCAACTTTTCCATCACCAACTATAATAATATTCATAACATATCCTCATATTTCATAAAATCATTATACACCAATAAAATTTATTATGTACCATCTTTATAAATTTTCACTTAATAATTACCTACGCTTTTCATACTGTCTAATATGATATACTTTTGACTTCATCTTATTTATACGTTTTACTTTTCTTAAATTCTTAACGTTATATCCACTTACAATATCTAATATCGCATTAGCCACATTAACAGCCATAATACGATTAGTAGAATCATTACTACGTATCAAGAAATTACGTAATATACGAATAGGTACTACATTACCATATTCTACTAATTCTTTTAAGTAATTATCAAATCTTTCTTTTTGTGTAGGTCTTTCAAAAATCGTAGGTATTCTATGTAAATAATAGTTTAAATATTTACGTTTATACATAAAGTTCGCTAGAAAATGACTTTTATTCGTAATATTTAAAAAGCCATCATAAGTTTCAATATCCTTTACATATAGTAATAAAGTATCTTCACTACTAACATTATTCTCTATTGTCATTGCCAGGCCTTTTTCTCTTAGTAATGTATAGGATGGATTCATAATTCCATAATCATTCATATTTATATTAATTACATCTTCTCCATCAAAATAATCTTGTGGTTTAAAGCAAAAATTTAATACTAGAAAGTCCTCAGGTAGTCTACTATATAATTCTTCCTCAAGTGCTCTTACAGCTAATACATAACTCATCGTGACCACCTATCCTCAGCTAACTCAGAATCTACCGTAGGATGCTTTAAGATATTCGTAAGAACAGATATTCCTGCTAACTCTTGATCTTCAATCATACAATGTGCATTGTCTAATAAAACAATATCAGCAACATATTGCGTAGAACTGTATGTTAACCAAAATCTAAATTCTTCCTCCTTTTCAGGATTTACTAAGAATTCACTAAACATCATGTGGCATAGTCCTTTAGCATGTATATTAAGTATTTTCGAAGCATACTTTGAATCTACACTTTCATAATTCACACTGATGTAACAACCTAAATCAATTAATTCTTTAAGCAATGATTCATCATTTATTAAATATGAATGCTTCTCTACATTAAGTAATACTGGTTTAAAATTCATTTGAAGCATTGTATTCAAATAATCATATAAATGTTCAGAGAATGTATCATCATAAGGTAAATCAACAAACAAATAACGACTACCATTACAAGTAGTAATACGTTTATTATTAGCAGCTTTATAGAATGATGAACTAGCATCAAATACATCGCATAAATAGAAGTCTAGCTCTACCTCATGGTTACGGAAGATTTCTTGCATACGATACCATTTAGTAACCTTCGTTTCTTTGGTCTGTAAGATCAATAACGTTATAGCACCAACATCACATTCAGACAGTAATTGAGCGTAATGTTCCAAAACTAATTCACTTTCTATTTCATAATTACTTGCATCAATAACACTTACTATTTCTCTCATAATTATAATTCTCCGACTGTTATATAAATTAATTATAGTATGCTTGTTCACGTATATCAACAAAAATAGCTTATGACAACCACTATGCTTTTCTCATATTAGAAGCAACAAATTCCTTAATATTGAATTAAAATGTTAACTCTATACAATATAATGAGTACATTCTTATCAAAAAATAGCGACACAATTTCTGTGTCGCTAGAATAGTTAATTAATGATTTAAATATCTTATAGCTTGAAGTCACCAACAAGTCTCTTAAGCATAGCAGCTTGACCAGATAATTCTTCACTAGCAGCAGCACTTTGTTCAGCTGTTGCAGAGTTAGTTTGAACTACAGCACTAATTTGTTCGATACCCATTGTGATTTGAGCAATTGCAATAGCTTGTTTTTCACTAGCTTCAGCAATTTGTTTAATCTTAGTATCTACTGATGACGCTTGAACAACAACATCATTTAAGGAAGCAGCTGTAGCATCTGCAATCTTGGCACCATTGTTGATCGCAACAATCGAGTTTTCAATTAAAGCAGTTGTATTCTTAGCAGCTTCAGCAGACTTGCTAGCTAAGTTACGTACTTCATCTGCTACTACGGCGAATCCCTTACCAGCAGCACCAGCTCTTGCAGCTTCTACTGCGGCATTTAATGCTAGGATATTTGTTTGGAAGGCGATATCATCGATTGTCTTGATAATTTTACTAATTTCATTAGATGTATTTGTGATTTCATCCATTGCAGCAATTAATTGTTTCATTTGCTCATTACTACTCATTACACCTTGACCAGCTAAATTAGATAATCCACTAGCTTCTACTGCATTATCTGCAGTATCTTTAACGTGACCTGATACTTCCGCAATAGTAGCACTTAATTCTTCGACTGAAGCTGCTTGTTCAGTAGCACCTTGAGATAATGCTTGCGCACCAGCAGATACTTGTTCTGAACCAGCATCAACTTGCTCAGCTGAATCACGAATAGATTCAAGTGAACTACTTAATAGACTAACTGTACTTTCCATTTCATCTTTGATAATACGGAAATCTCCATCAAAGCTATTTTCAAATGTTAAGCGAAGATTACCTGTACCCATTTCATGAAGTAGCGATGCAATTTCATTGATATATACGATGTATGTACGCAAACGTTCTACAAGTGCAGAAATATTAGCTGCTAGATTTCCCACTTCATCATTAGACTTAACGTTAACAGTTACATCAAGATTACCTTCTGCTAACTGATTAGTAATACCATCTAATGTTTGGATAGGACGAACAATAGTTGCAGCAATTACTACAGTAATAACTAATAATAAAATTGCACAGAATACAAAACTCATGATAACGATTGTTGTCATAGAATTTGCTTCTTGAATGAATTCATCCTCTGTCATGCAACCCAGTACATTCCACTTAATATCATCCATAAATTCAATAGCACCATAATATTTATTACCAGAACGTTCATAAGCAATTGCATCAAAAGAAGCAGTACCTGCTAATGCATTATACATTTCTGTATTATAACCCACATCTTGCATATGTGTCATAATTAGGTCTGAATTTGGATGATAAAGAATATATCCTGCACTATCATATACTGTTACATAACCTTCTTCACCAATTTCAATACCGCTTAATTCCTTACTTAAACCATCTAAACTGATATCCATCGCGATTGCACCAATAAGTTCATTCCCTCTATAAATACCAGTTGCAACCGTTACAACTAGATTTCCAGTTACAGCATCCACATACGCAGCACTTAATATTGGAGTCTTTCCTGATTGTTGAACTTGTTGATACCAACCACGAGATTCAACATCAAAGTTTTCAATTACACTACCATCTGAAAGAATAATTTGTTGACTTTTAGTACCTGCTGCAGCAATTGACATTAACGCAGAATTATAGTTACCATAAGCTTCTTCCATCTCATCCATTGCCTTATTCAATAATGCACTATTTGCTATCTTAGTAGATGGATTAGAATCAACTTCTAAGATTAATTCATAAACACTATCATTGACAGCCATTTGTTTTGCACCAACAAAGAAAGGTTGGAAGAATGCATTGATTTGTTCACTAGCAGTCTTCGTTTGAGCCTCAATTTCAGTTTTCTTCAAATCTTCCACTACCGAAACGATTTGTCCATGTAAAACAGTTCCAATGATAGAAAGTACAATAACTAGTGGAATACCGATTCCTAAAATCATCTTGTACCTAATACTAAATCCTGTTTTTCGATTCTTGTCTCGAGCCATACTTAGTTACCTCCTTTAACTATTTGCTTTACGCTCTTCGCTTTTAAGAGGAAAATGGATATCTATATCATAACTTAAGAATACTTCCTTTATTATCGCTTATTTGAAATCAAGAAATTCAACTCATCACCAAGTAATAACACAACGCTTCTAAGATGGGTTACTAAGTTGTGGTATATTTTACTATGACATTTCCCTTTTTACTACATTTCAAGTTTTCATAAAAATGTAGGATATCGCTATAACCATTATAACGCAGTTAATAATAAATTTTCCATTGTAACGCTCAAAATTATTTCAACAATTATATTTTAGGCCAAATTACCATAATCAAGCGTAATTAATTGTGTGAATATTACCACTTTTATATTCATTCAAAATCATCATAATAGTCATACTATTACAAATAAAAACGACGTAACCACAGTTACGTCATTCTCTTTTTAGAAATTAAAATTTCAAAATTGTGAGATATCAATCTTAAGATATCATCTTTTAAAACTAATGGATAAATTTACGTCCTAACCAAATCACAATACAAGCACCAACAACTGATACTAACATTTGTGCGAATAATCCATGAGCAGAGAATCCAAATAAACCAAACACGAATCCACCTACCATAGAACCAATCATTCCTAAAATAATATTAACCACTAAACCGTTATTATTATTCATGATCTTACCAGCTAACCAACCAGCAATAGCACCTAAAATGATTCCAATAATTAAACCCATAATACAATTACCTCCTAATTTATACTATACAAAAATATAGTTTATGTTCTTGTATAAATGAATTATACGGTGTATATTATACTCTTTTTCCCAAAATAATACAATATCTAACAATTTTAGACCTCAAATCAGATTGCTCATATTCAGGAATGAAAATAAACTAGGTAGTATAAATTTAAAATTTATGAAATTCAATGCTTAAATAGCAGTTGCTTTTACTTGTTTGAGCTTTATTTTTATCTCATTATTCATAAAAATAGACAGAACATATAATTCTGTCTATTAGATAAATGATTGGAATTTGTCTTAATCGGTAATCAAATCATAATCAAAGAACTTATACTTTGCTTCTGCCCAACTCAATATATCAGAATATGATACATTATCATCTGCAATGTATGTTTCATCATTGATAGAGACACATTCCTCTCCAAACAGAATAACAACCTCTTCTGTATTCTTTGAGTATTTTTGTGGATTGAATATAATTCGATACACCCACTCACCAGTAAAATCTACTTCTGCTTGCTTAAGCATCAAACCATCAAAGGTATCTAATGAATCAATTTCACTCGTAATCAACTTATATCCTTTATCTTCAATGTATTCAAAAGTTGCAACAGCAGAATCTGATACAGTTTCTCTTTTCGTTTGATTATTGGATGTGCAAGCCGATAGAACAAAGATACAAGACAATGCTATAAGTAATGTTATCAACTTTTTCATGCAATCACTCTCCTTTGTCAAATTCAACTTTATCTAATTGTTATTAAACTCTTCTCTATTAAATCATTATAACACATTTCATATCCACTGAATGAGATTATATAATTTCAGAAATACTTTAAGTTAGCTGTTCAGCTATTTTTCAACCAAACAAAATACTACTAAATCAAAGTAAAAGACTTCTTATTTGTCTATATTACACTATATAAAAAGTACAGTATTATACTGTACTTTTCTTATCTTCCTTTATTAGATAAAGCTCTTAAATTAGGAGATTATTCACTAACCTTTTCTTCCTCTACTTTATCTTCAACTACCTCATCTTCTTCTAAATCAATAAAGGTAGCTCTAACCTTTGGAGCTTCTTCCACAACCACATTTTCTTTTTCTTTAGCTGTTTCTATATCTTTTTTTATTGTTTCTAATTCTTCTTTAGTAGTACTTAAATCTTGTGCTTGCACTTTAACTAGTTCATCTTGTTCTTTCGCAATGCGTTTAGTTTCTTTCAAAATCTTTTTATTTGTTTTATTACTTAAGCGTTTCGCATAACTCACATCAAATAGTAATAATAAAACAATTGAAACTCCACTACATAGAATGAATAAATCACCATCAGTAAACTGCAACAAGTTTGATGGAATATTATCCGCAAATAAAGCTGGAATTGTCACTACATTTACTGCTTTCCCAATGAAATAAATAAATCTTGATACAGCATTATCACTAAAGCTACTAGAATATACAAGAATACCTGGTAAAGTAAATACAATAATGCGTAATACTGTATGTAAGTAATCGCCGATACCTTTTTTCTTTAGTTCAAAGCGTTCATTAATATATCTATGATATTTAAATGATACGTAAGTACTAAGTAAGAATGC
>JAFXJJ010000118.1 GCA_017532345.1 Erysipelotrichales bacterium | reverse complement strand
TCAAGCTATTATTAACTTCATTATTATCTCCTTCTCTATCTTTATGGTAGTGAAAGTCTTAAATAACTTCAAGAAGAAGGAAGAAGCACCAGCTCCTGCTCCTAAAGGACCTACAACTGAAGAATTATTAAGTGAAATTCGTGATTTATTAAAGGAAAGTAAATAAAGTAGATTACTCTCACTTGGTCTAACGATAATTATCGTTAGACCTTTTATTATACTTACCGTTTACTATGCTATGTTGACACTATTTTATTACAGCTGTAATATAGTTATAATAGGAGGTTACTATATGATTAAACTATTGAAGTATTTAAAACCGTTTATACTTCCTATCATTATAGTTATTGGATTATTATATGTGCAAGCTCAAACCGATCTAGCACTGCCTGATTATATGTCTAATATTATTACTGATGGGATTCAATATAGTGGTATTGAAGATGCGGTATTTGAAGAAGTGAGTGAAGAAACATATCGTCATGTATATTTATTTATAGATGAAGAACATAAGCAATTTGTAAATGATAGTTATCGATTAGAGAATGGTAAATATTATTTAAATGAACTTAGTCAAGAAGAACGTGCAGAATTATCAGCCATCTTAACTAAGCCTATTATTATCGTATATTTCATTGATCAAACTACATCGAGTGAATCAACATTGCCTAAAAGTGAGGAAGCCAATGCGTTACTAGCTACTATTCCTCCAGGTATGTCATTATTTGATTTGATTGAGATGCAAGGTGAAGAAGCCATAAAGAACTTTACTAAGCAAGCTGATACAATGCTTACTGAAATGAATGATAGTAATCTTGAAGGTTATGCTAAGACGTTTATTAAGCAAGAGTATCTTGCAATCGGTAAAAGTATTGAAGAACTACAATTACGTACATTACTTAAAACAGGATTAAGAATGCTTGGAGTAGCTTTAATTGGGGCTATCTGTGCTATTCTTGTAAGCTTCTGTTCATCACGTATTGGTACAGGCTTTGCACGTAATTTACGTGAAACAGTATTTACGAAGATTGAAAGCTTCTCAAATGCTGAATTCAATAAATTCTCTACTGCATCACTAATAACTCGTACTACAAATGATGTGCAACAAGTACAAATGATTGTTGTGATGGTATTACGTATGCTTGTATATGCTCCAATTATTGGAGTTGGTGCATTATTAAAGGTTACGAATACAAATATGGCTATGACAGCTATTATCGGTGGTGTTATTGTTGTTATCTTAATCATCATTTCTGTAACAATGGTTGTTGCTTTACCTAAATTTAAAATTGCCCAAGAGTTAGTCGATAAGCTAAACCTTGCGATGCGTGAAACATTATCTGGTATGCTAGTAATTCGAGCATTCCATAATGAAGATAACCAAGAAGCTAAATTTGATAAAGCTAATAAAGATATTACTAATGTTAATTTATTTACAGGACGTTTAATGTCAGTACTAATGCCTTTAATGACATTAGTAATGAATAGTGTCACAATCCTTATTATTTGGGTTGGTAGTAAACAAGTGGACCTTGGTAATCTAGATGTTGGTAGCATGATGGCATTCCTACAATATGCAATGCAAATCATCATGTCATTCTTAATGATTTCGATGATGTCAATCATCTTACCTCGTTCATTAGTTGCAGCAGGTCGTATTGCAGAAGTATTAGAAACTGATGTCGCTATTAAAGATCCAACTAACCCTAAGAGCTTTAAGGAAGATATGCGTGGTGTAGTTGAATTTAAAAACGTATCATTCCGCTATCCTGGTGCTGAAGAGGATGTCTTACATGATATTTCATTCAAAGCATTACCTAACCAAACAACTGCCTTTATTGGTTCTACTGGTAGTGGGAAATCAACTGTCGTTAATTTGATACCTCGTTTCTTCGATGTAACGGAAGGAGCAATTGAAGTTGATGGTGTAGATATCCGTGAAGTTACTCAACATGCCTTACGTGATAAGATTGGATATGTACCACAAAAGGGTGTTCTATTCACTGGTGATATCGCAAGTAATTTACGATATGGGAAAAATGATGCATCATTAGATGACTTACAAGAAGCAGCAAGAGTTGCCCAAGCAGAAGAATTTATCTCATCCAAACCTGAAGGCTATGAAACACATATTGCCCAAGGTGGTACAAACGTATCAGGTGGTCAAAAGCAACGTTTAAGTATTGCCCGTGCTTTAGTTAAGAAGCCAGAAATTTATATCTTTGATGATTCGTTCTCAGCATTAGACTTTAAAACAGATGCAGCCTTACGTAAAGCCTTAGGTGAAGTTACTGCGAAAACACAAAGTACAGTATTAATTGTTGCCCAACGTATTTCATCAATTATGCATGCTGACCAAATATGTGTATTAGATAATGGTAGGATTGTAGGTATTGGTACTCATGAAGAATTAATGAATAATTGCTCTGTTTACCAAGAAATTGCCTTATCTCAATTATCAAAGGAGGAACTAGCTCATGAGTAAACCAAGACATGGAGGTAGATACTCCGGCGAAAAAGCTAAAGATTTTAAAGGCACTATGACTACCCTTATTAAGTTCTTGAAACCTTATTACCTACAAATTATTGTTGTTATGTTGTTCTCTGTATGTTCAACCGTCTTCTCTATTGTAGGACCTAAAGTATTGGCTAAAGCTACTAATGCCTTGTTTGAAGGCTTTGCCTTAAAGCTACAAGGCTTAGGTTCCATAGATTTTGAATATATTGGTAGTATACTACTTATTCTATTAGGTATTTATGTAATTAGTGCTTTATTTAATTATGGATTACATTTCATTATGTCAGATGTATCACAAAAGGTATCTTATACATTACGTAAATCTTTATCTGAAAAGATTAACCGTATGCCTTTAAAATACTTTGATACTAAGACTCACGGTGAAGTATTATCACGTGTTACTAATGATATTGATACTATTTCATCGTCATTAAACCAAAGTATTTCTCAAATTATTTCATCAGTTGTATCCGTTATCGGTATATCAATTATGATGCTTTCAATATCTCCTAAAATGACTATCATTGCAGTACTTACACTACCTGCATCATTAGCTGCTGTTTTAGGTATCGCCAAGCGTTCTCAGAAATTCTTCAAGCAACAACAAGCCTTACTTGGTGATGTAAATGGACATGTTGAAGAAATGTATGGCGGACATACTATTATGAAGGCCTTCAATGGTGAACAACAATCAATTGATGAATTCAAAATGCATAACGATAAATTATACAATACCGCATGGCGTGCCCAATTCTTATCAGGACTTATGCAACCTATTATGGGATTAATTGGTAATATCGGTTATGTAGCTGTATGTATATTAGGTGGTTATTTAGCTATTCATGATGGCTTAACAGTTGGTGATATTCAAGCATTTATCCAATATGTAAGAAACTTCAATCAACCAATTACACAAACTGCTCAAATTGCTAATGTCCTTCAACAAACAGCCGCTGCTGCTGAGCGTGTATTTGAATTCTTAAATGAGGATGAAGAAGTAGAAACAGGCTCTAAACCATTAGATATTAATAGTATTAAAGGTGATGTTGTCTTTGAAAGTGTACATTTTGGATATGATCCTAATAAGATTATTATTAAAGACTTCAGTGCTTATGCGAAAGCTGGTAAAAAGATTGCGATTGTTGGTCCTACTGGCGCTGGTAAGACTACTATCGTTAAGTTACTAATGCGATTCTATGAACTAAATAGTGGTGCTATTTATATTGATGGTACTAATATTACTGAGTATAAGCGCTCTGATTTACGTAGCTTATTTGGAATGGTACTACAAGATGCATGGTTATTTAATGGTACTATTATGGAAAACCTACGCTATGGAAAACTAGATGCTACTGATGAAGAAGTATATCATGCCGCAGACATGGCATATGTTGACCACTTCATTCGTACACTAGATCATGGATACAATACTGTGATTAATGAAGAAAGCAGTAATATCTCACAAGGTCAAAAACAATTACTTACGATTGCTCGTGCTTTCCTAGCAGATCCTAAGATTCTTATTCTTGATGAAGCCACAAGCTCAGTTGATACACGTACAGAAGTCTTAATTCAAAAGGGTATGGACAACTTAATGAAGGGACGTACAAGCTTCATCATTGCCCATCGTTTATCAACAATTCGAGATGCTGATTTAATCCTAGTCTTAAAAGAAGGGGACATTGTGGAAATTGGTAATCATGAAGAATTATTAGCTAAAGATGGCTTCTACGCTACTCTATATAATTCACAATTCGAAGATTGTAAAGACTAAAAAGAAGGTTATCCTACTAGTGGATAACCTCTTTATTATGGAATTTACACATTTTTCTGAAGTAAAAGCTGGAGTAATCCAGCTTTTCGTTTACTTATTTCTCAATTAATTCACCATTAACTAATTCATACACTACATTTTGTTTAGGTAAGTAATGTTTAGAATTCATTGGTGTTAACTTTTCAGGTACATTTGAATGCACAGCTACAACACTCTTAGCATTTACTTTTTCAATCATATAGCTTAAATGATTAGGGAAGGCATGGTTGAATGAATATAGATTACTATATCCAAAATATGTTAATCCTGCATTTTGAAGCATTCTTTCAAAGATAGTGAAGGCTTTATTACCACTACCAAATGGTTCACCAAATAGATGGAAGAATACACCATTTTCAGTATCAAAATCATGTAATGATAAGATGTTCTTATATGACACTTGAACTATGTATTTATCTTTATTTTGATTAATTTCACTAACTGTCACCACATTATTACGTGCAGCTACTTTTTGACAGATGTCTTCTCTTATTGTAGTATCGCTAACATAGTAAGATACATTCATATCTAATACTTCATTGATTACATATGCTGTTTCTACTTCAAATACTACTTCACGATTAACAGCATTACATGACTTAACAAGTGCTTCAATTAGTTGCATATCACGGTGATAGATATTGAATACACCTAAGTTACCTGTTTCTTTTAATTTATTAGCTACATCATCATAAATCGATGCTTCTAAGAACATACCAGCTAAGATATCTTTATTAGGCTTAGATAATTCATCAAAGGCACTTTCATCGTGTTTGAATTTACTTGGTGAATATGAAGTACCATCAATAATTAATAAGTCGATATCTAATTTATTTAACTTTTCTAATTCTTCAAATGCTCTTTCTCTTTGTAGACCATGGAAACGAATATCTCCACTATAATAAATTGTTTGATCTGGTGTCTTAATTAAGTAACCAACACTACCGTAGCAAGGATGATCACTGAAATATGGAGTACAAGTAATTGCCCCAACTTTAATTTCATCATATAAATCTACACCAACAATATTATCATGTACTGGTTCTTCATCAAATTCTACTACTGCTTGATGCACTTTATAAGCATTCTTATGCATATATACAGGAATACTTTCATCTAAGTATTTAATATTACTCATATGGTCTAAGTGTAAATGCGAAATCACAACAATAGTATTCATTTCACTTTCTTCAGCAGGTACGATATCATGATATAACTTACCATTAAACATTAAGTCTTCTTTACGATATACACCATCAATTTCAGGTGTTTCTTTGAAGATTAACGCATCACGTAAAGCCCCTGCCTTACGACGAATTACAGTACCATCATATACATTTGAATTTGGTCTAAATGGTGCCCCAAAGTCAAAGATAACACGATCATTACCGTAGTTTACACCAACTACTACACCACTACCTTTTAATCCCTCATAAAATCTAACATTTGTCTTCATATTATGCCTCCACTAATTTTTCACCATCAAATACATACGCAACACCTAATTTAGGTATTAATTGAACTCCACTCTTAGGTAATAAACGTTCAGGATTATTACCGTGAGTTGGAATTAATACTTTCGCATCAATTTCATCACAATAGTATTTAACTTGTGGTGGATATGCATGCGTAAAGTAATTATTCATAAAGAAATTAATATGTGTAAAGCCTGCTGCTTCAATAATTCTTTGCATATTCTTATAAGCCGGATCATATGCCCCAATAGGAGTACCACCTGAATGTAAGTATGAAGCATCTGTTGAAGGTAAATCAAATAATTCCATACTATGCTTATATGTAGTTTGAATTAAATACCCCTTAGGATTCTTCCAAATATCTTCTTTAGTAATTACTGGATTATTACTTACTAGTTCTTCATACCAAGCTTGTCCATATTCATCATAATCTGGTACATATACATTTACTGGCTTATCAAAGAACTTCCAAATTAAATAAGCTGTTTCAGGCTCATATGCGACACATCTACCAGATTTTCTAGCCATTTCATTGAATACAACAACATCACTCATTTCTCTTTCATAATAATTAAATACACATAAACCATTAAGTGTTTCTAATTTCTTATATAATTCTTCATCAACCATTTCTTTACTAAGCATACCTTCAGGTAATTCAACATCCCCCACTACTTCAGCATCTGGTTTGCCATACATCATGTTCATTGTTGAATCCATGAATGTTGTACATTCACATACTAATACATCTGGTCTTTGAGCTTTTACGTAATTCATTTCATCAATTACTTGTTGCTTATAATCACCATGCATCATTAAGTCACCTGTATAATGAAGCTTTAAATCAGGTGTAGTTACATAGAATGAATAATCTTGATAGCTCTTGGCATTTAATAAGAATGGTTTGATTGTAATGTCACCAATCTTATACTCTTTATTAGGATCTAATACTTTATACCCAACACTGCGTAGTGTATGAACACCTTGACCTACTGTTTCCAAAGCAGCCTCAAGTCTTTGTGCTGGTTCACTTAAATACACATCAACATTATCACCTACAAGTCCCATACATGACATATGGTCTAAATGCATATGTGTAATAAAAATAGATGTATGTAAATCGACATCTTCACATGAAGTTAAAGGATATTCCTTTAAATCCTTTTTACTATATAACCCATTAACACGAGGCACTCTACCTAATGTTAATTCATCAAATAAATAGCGTTCATTACGTTTAAGAACTGTACCATCATATATATCAGTAGCAGGATTATATGCTGTCCCAATTTCTAACAAAACTCTTTCCTTACCATAAACAACACTCATAACTACACCACCAATAGTATGAGTACCGCCATAAAAAGTAATTTCTGTTTTCATACTGCACCTCTTTCTAAAATAACATATTATTATAACACAGTTTAAAATTAATACTACGCTTCAGCGTACTTCTTCTTATAGAATATCATAATAACACCTTCTAAACAAGGAATATTCTTTGCAGTTAATGAATACAAGTATATTCTTTTATGTTTGTGTATTAACTTCACTTTGTGTATAATTAGTGTATGAATTAGGAGGTTTGTATGAGAAAAGTAAAAGATATTATTTATGATTATATTCAAAAAAATATGTATGCTGATAAACAATTTGCAAATGGTTTTGAAACTAAAGCTATTGCTGAAGAACTAGGCATGCAGCGTTCTAACGTTAGTAATATTTTAAATGAGTTAGTAAAAGAAAATAAGCTTATTAAAACTAGCAGTAGACCCGTTCTTTATAAATTACCTGAACAAAATACAACTTCTAGCGAATCCGATGAATTTAGTTTCTTTATTGGTGAAAAGGGGAGCTTTCGCAATGCTATTCAATTGGCTAAAGCAGCTATTTTATATCCTAAGAAGAGTTTAAACGTTTTAATATCTGCCCAAGATGGTTGTGGAACAACATTCTTTGTTTCTTCAATGCATAGATATGCAATTGAAAAAGGCATTTTAAAAAATAATGCACCTTTTCTGAAAGTTAATTGTCGTACATATATGAAGAATATTGCTACGCTTGATGAAATACTATTCGGTGGTGAAGAACTAGAAAATAGTTTATTTTTTAAAGCAAAAGGAGGAATGCTCTTCATTGATTCTTTTGATTTACTTGATGCGAAACAACAAAGTCGTATTTTCACCTTCTTAGAAACTGGTAAACTACAAATAGATAATAACACTTTAGTAGACTTTAGTGATGTATATTTAGTAATGTCATGTTCAATCAAAAATGAATCTACAATTAATAATAAAATACCAGTAATTATCGAATTACCAGAATTAGAAAATCGTCCTATTCAAGAACGTTTTGGGTTAATCAATAAATTTTTTGAACTTGAAGCACAAAACTCTAAACGTAATATTGAAGTAACCACTGAAGCTATTAAAGCATTATTGCTAGCTAACTATTCATACAATGTGAAAGAACTAAAAAATGAAATCGTATCAGCGTGTGCCAATGCCTATGTACGTGTTGTTAATGATGAATATAAAAACTTATATGTTTGTATCAATGATTTCTCCGCTAAAATAAAACGTGGATTATTAAAGCTAAAAGATTATGCTACTGAGCTTGAATTATTGCTCGGTAATCGTGAAATAGTATTGTATGACCAAGATAATGGTTATCTAAACATCTCCTCTGAAGAAACATTATATACCGATATTCAAATGCAATATCAAGAATTAAGTAATCGAGGTATTAATCAAGATAGTATCGAAAGTGTTATTAATACGCATGTACAAAATCTATTTAAGAAATACCAATATAAACGTGATCATGATGATATTAATTATGAACAATTGTCTAAAATTGTTGATAAGAGAGTTATTAAATTAGTCTCTAGCTTCTTAGATTCATACACTAAAGAAACAGGAAAGAAATATAATTCTAATACCTTCTATGTATTATGCTTACATATTAATTCTTTATTAAATAAAGATCTTACACACCAACGCGTATCTAATGACCAAATCGTCTTAACCATTCAAAATTATCCTAAAGAATATGCCGCTGCGGCTACCTTCTCACAAATGTTGAAGGATGAATTAGGCTTAGATTTAGATATATCAGAAGTCGTTATTATCACGATGTCCTTAGTTAAAGTCGAGGAAAGTGTCGTTGAAGCTCAGCCAGTATTATTATATATTCTACATGGCAACCATACTGCCCAATCACTTAGTGAAGTTACCAATGCTTTGACTCATTGTCAAAATGCGTATGGATATGACTTAAATCTAGAAAAGAGTACGCATCAAGCTATGCTTGAAATCAAAGAACTAATAAAGAAAGTGAATCAGGGTGCTGGTGTTTTCGTTATTTATGATATGGGTTCGATCAAAACAATGCTTGATAACATTAGTGAAGAACTAGATATCAAAATCCGTTATATTAATATTCCAATAACTTTAATGGGAATTAATGTAGCACGTAAATGTTCATTAGAAAAGGATATTGATTTAGTATACCACTCCACTAATCTTGAATATAGTGAATATAGACAATCTCAAAATATTCATAACAGTTTAATTGTCACATTATGTCATACTGGTGAAGGTGGTGCATTACAATTAAAGAATTATATCGATCAATATTCAAATCTAAATATGAAAACTATTGCGCTATCAATTTCTGATCGTCAATTGCTTATCAAAGAAATTGAAAATTTAAAACGAACATATGATATTCATGCTTTTGTAGGAACATATGATCCTAAGCTATTTGGTATTCCATTTATATCAATAACTGATATTTTTAGAGTACCTCCAGAGGCAGTAGATCGTGTACTTAAATTTGAACTTGGTAAAGATGCCTTCGTAAACTATAAACAAGTATATGAGTATTTAGACGCACAACTAAAAGTAACACCATTACCAAAATTAAAAATCCTACTTCCTGAATTCATGGATACTATCAAATTGACTTACGCTCTAGATACAGACCAAGCACTAGGTATTTTCGTTCATATCGCATGTTTAATTGAACGAACACTATTAGGTGAACCAAGTAAAAAACATCCTAATGCTAGTGAAATAATCGCTACATACGAAAATGACTATCGCACGATCTCCAAAGCCCTAAAACGAATAGAAAAGACATTTAAGATTATTATTGATGATAATGAAATAGCAACATTGATTACTATTGTAAAACAACTTCAATAAACTACAAAATATGATAACCATTCAAAATAATCACAAAAAAACTTAACTGCTCAGTTGTTAAGTTTTTTTGTCACTGCGAAAAGGAGAATAATATGTCAAAAATCGTCTAATCAAGTTCATTTAAATTATTATC
>JAFXJJ010000117.1 GCA_017532345.1 Erysipelotrichales bacterium | reverse complement strand
GTGGTGCATGCGTAATGGTATGTCCTAATAAAGATGCTATCACATTACAACACCCACTAATGAATCAAGCAAAATTTGTTGAGATTAGATAATAAAATGGAGATGACTTTTAAAAGTCATCTCCTTTGTTTTTAAAACAATACTTTTTCTAATACTACAGCAATACCGTCTTCATCATTACTCTTTGTGATAATATCAGCTTTATCCTTAACTTCATCTACAGCATTCCCCATAGCTACGCCAAGTCCAGCAAAGTCAATCATAGACATATCGTTATATCCATCACCAAATGCCATAACTTCATCTTTAGTAATACCTAAATGGTCACATAGCTTTTGTAAGCTGTTAGCCTTATCAATACCATTTGCCATACATTCAATAAAGAATGGGGCACTACGATATACTGATAACTCAGGGAATGTACGTGCCATTTCTCCTACCACACTACCTGCATATTCAGGCTCTTCACTTAATAATAGCTTGTATAGTGGATTTGGTAAAGCTTCACTAATATCTTCAACTTCTTGGAAAGGTAAGTCAATTAAATCAGCTTCTAGCTTTACATACTTAGCTTCTTTATTTTCACAAATAAGATAATCATCAGTATATGTATTGATATCTAATTTAAACCATTTAGCTTTCTTAATAATAGCCTTTGCAGCTTCATAATCTAAAGTTTGTGCATATATCGTTTCTTTAGTTTCAGCATTTAAAACTCTAGCTCCATTATAAGATAATAAATATCCTTGATGCTTATCTAATTCTAATGTTGCAGCATCATGACGTAAGCCAGGAGTAGGTCTACCACTAGCTAATACAATATGACATCCCATTTCTTGTGCTTTCATTAAAGCTTCTTTAGTTCTAGGCGATATTACATTTTTAGAATTCTTTAAAGTTCCATCTAAATCTAATGCGATTAATTTATATTTCATTTTAAACACCTCTGTAAGTATCTTAGTTTAATATTAATGAAAAGTCAAATGTGATATAAACTAATTTGTAAATAGAGTAGTTTTATTGTACAATATACTAGGTGATTAATGTATGTCTAAAAAAATCGATTATCGTGAGATATTCTTTTATTTATTAAGTGGTGTTAATACTACTTTTGTTAACTATACAGTTTACTATATATGTCGATTAACATTTGGAATACCAATTGTACCATCTAACATACTTGCGTTTATTGTATCAGTATGTGTAGCTTTTATTGTCAATAAGGTAGTGGTATATCGTAAATTAGATTTTAAATTAAACGTAATAGCTAAAGAATTTACATCCTTTATTTCTTTACGTATTGTTTCAATGGTGATAGATACTGGAATGCTTTATATACTAGCAGATCTATTAGGATTTAATGAGTTATACGTTAAGATTGCAGGTAGTATTGTTGTGACAGTATTAAACTATATATTTGGAAAGTTTATAACTTTTAGAAAGGATTAAGTATGCTTAGTGTAATTATTCCGGCTTATAATGAAGAAAAGAATATTGAATTAGTTATTAAAAGTGTGGATTCTACACTAACTAAGGCTAATATTCCGTATGAAATTATCTTTGTTGATGATGGCAGCAAGGATAATACAAGAGAAATAATTAAAACATTTATACCTAAATATCCTATTACACTAGAGGGATTTAGTCGTAATTTCGGTAAGGAAGCTGCAATTAACTGTGGGTTACATAGTGCTAAAGGAGAAGTAGCAGTTATTTTTGATGCGGATTTACAATTCCCAACAGATACTATTGTAGAGATGTATCGCTTGTGGGAGGAAGGCTATGAAGTAATTGAAGGAGAAAAGATTCGTCGCCAAAAAGAAGGTATAATATATAAACTAGGTGCTAATACATTCTATAAGTTATTAAAGAAATTTGGTAATGTTGATTTAAAGAATGCGACTGACTTTAAAATGTTGGACCGTAAAGTAATAGATACATTAGTAGCTATGCCTGAACGCAATGTGTTCTTTAGAGCTTTAAGTAATTGGGTAGGCTTTAAACGTACAAGAGTATTATTTAAGGTTGAAGATAGACGTTTTGGAACAAGTAAATGGAATTTTATGAAGTTATCTTCTTATGCGATTTCTAATCTTACAAGTTATACTACTTTACCTATGCAGTTTGTGACACTAGCAGGTACAATCTTCTTAATCTTTAGTATTGGTTTAGGTATCCATACACTTTATATTTTCTTTATTGGTGAAGCTTTAGGTGGCTTCACAACAGTTATTCTATTATTACTTATTATTGGTAGTATTATGATGTTGTCACTAGGAATAATTGGTTATTATTTGGCGAAAATATATACAGAGTTACTACATAGACCGATGTACATTGTGCAAGAGGAATTAAAAAATAGTGAGGAATAAATATGAAGTTAAAGAAATTTATAAATGAAAACTGGCATTATTTACTAGCATTCTTAATACCTGTTTTCATTATGATGCTAGCATATATCACGTTCTACATTTATCCATTTGGAGAAGGTAGTGTTTTAGTGTTAGATTTAAATGGGCAATATGTATCGTATTTCGAACAGTTCCGAGCAACCTTTATGAATGGAAAATCGTTATTCTATTCATGGAGTAGTTCACTTGGTGGGGAGTTCTTAGGGACAACAGCGTACTATTTGCTTAGTCCATTCTCGTTCATTACGTTATTATTACCTGCAAATCACATTACTGAAGCCATCTTATTAATGACACTATTTAAATTAGGTAGTGCATCAGTAAGTATGACTTATTACTTATGTAAGCATAATGTACCTAAAGATAAGGCGTTAGTATTAGGATTATGTTATGGATTAAGTGGATATGCAGTAGTTCAAGTTATGAATATTATGTGGATAGATGCTGTTATTATTCTTCCGATATTCATACTGGCTATTGAACGTTTAGTTGAGAAAGAGCGTTATGGATTATTCACTTTTACGCTAATCTATTTATTTATTACTAACTACTATATCGCATATATGATTGGCTTATTTGGTGGATTGTATTTTGTATATTACTCTATTCGTAAACAAGTGAATTGGCGTAAGTTTGTATATGATTTTATTCGCTTTATATTATATACAATAATTGCAGTATTAATTTGCTCGTGGTTATTATTACCTACAATTTATTCATTATCATTAGGTAAATCGACATTTACGACACCAGATTACAGTTTATTTGTGAAGTTTGATTTATTAGATTTTTTTATGAAGATGTTACCATCGACATATGATTCAGTAAATGTGCAAGGATTACCATTTGTATATGCAGGTACAATCACAATTTTCATGATTCCTTTATATTTCATGAATGAGAAGATTAATTGGCATGAGAAACTTTGTGCGATTGTGTTATTAGTAGTTGTGATGTTATGTATGAATATCTCATGGATTGATTTGGCACTTCATGGCTTTCAAAATCCTAACTGGTTAAATTATCGTTATGCATTTGTATATCCATTTATGATGATTTCACTAGCTGGTGAAGCATTTGCACATGAAGAAGGGTATAGTGCTAAGCAAGTTGGTTATACATTACTTGGGTTTATATTATTCATCGCATTTGGTCAAAAGTATGGCTTCTATTATGTCGATGATTTATATACCGTAGTATTATCCGTTGTAGTCTTAACTGTATTTGCAGTTGCACTTATTCAAAATAAGAAATATCGTAATATATTATTAAGTACTATTTTAATATGCACATGTTCTATTGAACTATTATCTAATGCTTATACATCACTTCATGATTTAGATGATGAAGTATTATATTCAACTAGAACTTCGTATATTCCATTTATGGAGGAATTAAAGGAAGCATATGAAGTAATTCAAAATGAAGATAGTTCATTACTATATCGAACTGAGAAGCTGTATCATCGTACTGTTAATGATCCAATGTCAGTAGGCTACAATGGTATTAGTCATAGTACGTCTTCTTTAAACAAAGAATCAATTCAATTAGTGAAAAGATTAGGTTATGCTGCTAGAGATCATTGGACTAAATACCTAGGTGGAACACCGATTAGTGATTCACTACTTGGTATCAAATATATTATGGCTAAGAATGAAACAGTACCATATTATTCATTCTTGTATTCCGTAGATACAGTTAATGTTTATCGTAATGATAATGCTTTATCTATTATTACTAGTGTTAATGATGATTTATTAGAAGTTGATATGGAAGTGCTTAGTGCATTAGAATTACAGAATGCGATTCTAAGTGCAATGCTAGGTATTGAGTATACTGAATTCTTTGAACCATTTGAAGTTGAATCAATTACCTTAGAAAACTTATATTCTCAAGAAATTGCTTCACATACAATGTATCATGAAACAGATAGCTCATTAAATGCTGAGATTTATTTTAATTTCAATAGTTCAAATGGCAAGCATGTATATTATTATTTCCCATCTACTTATCCTAGAGAAGTAAATATGTGGTTTAATAATACATGGGTTGATACATACTTTGGAAATGAATCTACACGTATTTATGATTTAGGTCCAGTGGAAGATGGTGATAATCTAGGTATGACCGTTATCAATACGGAAGTATATTTACGTGATGGAGTAGATTATTTCTATACATTTAATGAAGAATTGTTTAATGAATCCGTAAAGAAATTAGTTTCAAAGTCTGCTAAGATTACTGAATTTGACGAAACATCAATTAAAGCAGTGGTGACTAGTGATACTAATGACATTATCTATACTAGTATTCCTTATGCGAAAGGATGGGATATTTATGTAGATGGTGAAAAGGTCGAGTACTATAAAATCATGGATGCTTTCATCGGTTTTAATATTACTGAAGGTAGACATGAAATCACTATGAAGTTTACTCCTCATGGCTTTACACTTGGCTTAGGTTTAGGGTTAATTGGAATCATAGGATTCTTTGTACTTCAATACTTCGACAACAAGAAATTTAGATTATTTATTGAATCTAAAATTAAAAGATAGAATAAATAACTAAAACGATCTTACACTAATTATAGGTGATAAGATATGAAATTTATGTTTATATTATTAATAGAGATATTTAGTAATTTAATAGTTAATGATATGAAAGGTGAGATGATAAATTCAATATCCTTTCCAACTATTAAAGAACCTAATATCTCTATTTCTTTTTTGCTTAGGCATGCAGATATATTTGATGTCGCTGTTGATGATATTATCGTTAATAATAAATACCCAGATATATCTAAAACGGTCTATAGCTTTACATTAGATGGTAATAAGTTTGAAATACTAGAACTTACAAAGGATATTTCTGCTAATAAGCATAGCTTATATGAGATTGATGGTGTAAATTATTTAGGATTAAAGAAATACCCATACTTAGTTATTATTAAAGAAATCTATAATATAGAGTCACTGTTTGAGAATATTGATATGGTGAATGCATATTTAGAAGAAGCTGGTCTTATGAAAATTCGTTTGATTTTTGAATAAATCTTATTTTTGTATGAATACTACTAATAGGAGGTTTATGAATATGCGTAAACAATTAATTATTTTACTAAGTTTATTATTACTAAGTGGATGTAGTATGCAAGGAAATACTAATGGTACAAGTACATCGAATACTTCTAACACATCTAATACTACTTCTACTACAGTTGCACCAGGCAGTATTTCGAGTATTTGGGGTATGATGGATTATATGGGTAATAGAGGTCTTACATACTCAGGCGTTAATGAAATTGGTGACTTAAATGAAGGTTATAACCAAGGATTAGCATTCCAACATAATGGTGGAGATTATCAGTTATACCATTATGATACAAAGAATGAAACAATGAAGGAAGTTGTAAATAGTATTAAGGAAACTAACAAAGTACAACTACAAGTTAATGGTGAATATGTAGAATTACCTGCATATGCATACGAAGACTATATTTTAATTTATCCTGAAGGAATTGAAACTTCAGAAATTGAAGGATATTTCAGATAATCTTGCGAAAGATTATCTTTTCTGTTTTTAAGTCTATATAATTAGATATTTCATGGTACAATAAGAGAGAATTATCTTATTGAAAAGAGGTATTAAAATGAATTTTGAAAGAACAAAGCGTAGTGTAGAATACCAACCGCTAATGAATGAAGAATTAGCTGGTTATACATATGAAGAAGCAATGGCAGAGGCGAATCGTTGTATTCAGTGCAAGCATCGTCCTTGTAGTGAAAAGGGCTGTGTCGCTAATCTTCCGATTCCTGAGTTTATTAAAGCATTCCGTGATGGTGATATAGAAGAAGCTAGAAGACTAATAGATACGAAGTCTACATTAACATCAGTATGTTCACGTGTATGCTTTCAAGCAAATCAATGTGAGGGTGCTTGTACGTTAGGAATTAAAGGTGAAAGTATTGCGATTGGTTTATTGGAACGCTATATTGCAGACCATAGTGAAAGTACATATAAGAAGAATGAAGAGCTTCATAAAAGTGTAGGAATTATTGGTAGTGGTCCAGCTGGTTTAGCTTGTGCGAAAGAATTATTAAGTCATGGTGTCAATGTAGATATTTATGAAAGTAGTGAATTAGCTGGTGGGGTATTACGCTATGGTATTCCTAATTATCGTTTACCTAATTCGATAACTGATGAATATGTAGCTGAAGTAGAGACTTTAGGTGGTAGATTTATCTTAAATTCTAAAGTTACATTAGATGATATCAAAGATAAGTATGATGCCGTATTCATGGGGAATGGGGCAAGTATTCCTATGACAATGGGAGCTATCAACGAAGAACATGAAGATGTATTAAGTGCGTTTGAAGTACTAGCTGCCATTAATGAAGTGACTCATCCTAAACATCAAGAGATGATGAATAAATTTAATGGGAAAGTTGTAAAGGTAGTTGGCGGCGGTAATGTCGCAATGGATGTAAGTCGTAGTGTGGCAAGACTAAATCCTAAGTCTGTATCTATTGTATATCGTCGTAGTATTGATGAATTACCTGCACGTAAAGAAGAAGTGGAAGATGCAAGAATCGATGGTGTTAATTTTGAATTATTAATTAATCCATTTGAATTTGTGATTGAAGATAATCATTTAGTAGGTGCTAAGTGTCGCCAAATGCAGCTTGGTGAATTAGATGATAGTGGTAGAAGAAGTGTAAGTGAAATACCTAATAGTGAAATATTTATTCCTTGTGACTACATGATTATTGCAATCGGCAGTAGTGTAGAAAAGCTATCAGAAGAAATAGCTACTGATCGTAGGAATCGTATTCAAACTAGTGATAACCAAGCAACTAATGTAGCTAATGTATATGCAGGTGGGGATGCTGTTAATGGTCCATTAACAGTAGTACATGCAATGCGTCAAGGTAAAGAAGCTGCTGAAGCAATGATTAATAATTGGAAATAAAATATAAGAACGACAAATGTCGTTCTTTTTGATTATTTAAAATTATAGTTGTTGATTGAAAACAAAATGTTATAATAGTGAAGGTTGGGATGTGAAAGTATGAAAATAGTAATCTGTGATGATGAAGAAATTCAGTGTACACTATTAAAATCATTAATTGAAGAATACTCTCAAATACATTCAATTAGTATTGATATTTTAGAATATAATGATGCAGATAATTTATGGTGGGACTTACAAAATGGATTGTATGCTGATTTGTTAATTCTAGATATTCAAATGAATAATATGAGTGGTATTGAATTGGCACACAAAATGCGTGATAATAATATGTTTCATCAAATTGCTTTTGTTAGTGGTATCAAAGAATATGTATTTGAAGGTTATGAAGTTAATGCGATTTCTTATATTTTAAAGCCTTATGAAAAAGATCAATTATTTAAAATTATTAATAAAGCTATAAAAGAAATAAAAGTACAAAATGATTTCACGATAATAGAATCAGGGAAAGAAGTATTTAAAATATATCATGATGATTTAATTGGGATTGAAGCACTTTCGCATGATACTATTCTTCATTTAAAGTTAAGTAATAATACAAATCAAAAAGAAATTATTCTAAAAAAAGGAATTAATGAAGTGTTCGATGAATTAAAGGTTTCATCATTACTACGCATTCATCGATCTTTCGCAGTAAATATGCGTAATTGTTTGAGAATCACAAAGACAGAGTGTATTACTGAAGGGAATCATGGTTTCCCAATTGCTAGAGGTAACTATGATATGTGCATGCAAATTTTTATTAAGGTAAATAAGGGGGAGTAATATGATAGCAATTATTGAATATATATTTGCCTGTCTTCTTGAATTAGTTTTCCATAAGCCTACAGAAAAGAAACAATATGTCTTACTTGTTTCATTATTCTTAGTGGGCTTAATAAATATTTATTACTATCCTTATATTGTTTTATTATATTTATATATTATGTATGCTTATATACATTATCAATTCTTAAAAACTGAGAAGTTATTTTGGGGATTACTTACATTACTATTTGGTTTAAATGTATTTGTTTGCGTATATTTGGATTCAGTAATTTATACTGTATTTGGCTTTCTTGTATTTGTGATTCTTGAATATATTCAAGTACGTATACTACAAAGAGAAGAAGATAAAACAATTATCTATCAAAATAAGCTTTTAAAGCAACAAATGGATGAGATTGAAACCATTTATATGACAATGCGAGGGTGGCGTCATGATTACCACAATCATCTACAATCATTAAAAGGATATTTAAAACTAGAACAAATTGACCAAATCAAAAACTATTTAGATGAATTAGAAGAAGATTTAAAATCTATCGATACACTATATCATAGTGGTAACTTGCAAATAGATGCGATTTTAAATAGTAAGCTAGCAATAGCCGAAAATGACGGTATTCACCTAACTTGTGATGCAGAGGTTCCACCAGCGTTAACTGTTAGTGAGATAGATTTATGTGTAATCATTGGTAATTTGCTTGATAATGCGATTGAATCATGTCGTAAAATTGAAAACAAGGAAGAGCGTTTCATCCGTGTATATATTGGTATTTTAAAGCAACAACTTTATATTTCAATTACTAATACTACTAGTGAAAGTGTAAGACA
The DNA here is from genome assembly GCA_017532345.1 of Erysipelotrichales bacterium. Lineage (GTDB taxonomy): Bacteria > Bacillota_I > Bacilli_A > Erysipelotrichales > Erysipelotrichaceae > SIG230. The sequence continues at coordinate 4,135 of JAFXJJ010000117.1, read as the reverse complement.
AAGAACAGATACATATTTCTCTAATAAGCGAGGAGATCATGGTCATGGGTTAAGAAGAGTCGATAATGTTGTGAAGAAATATGATGGGTATGTCAATCGACAAAATGAACCTGGAGTATTTGCAACAGAGATTATGTTACCGTTATAATACAATTCGTGCACGAATTTATACAGTTCGTGCTTTTTTTATGCATTTCATTCTCATTATTTTATACTTAAAATGCGAGGAGGAGTTTAGAAATGAAGAAATATTCACCGTTTAGTAATTTGATGTTTTTATATAAGGAAGCGTGGAATTATGATAAATCATTAATTATCTTTTTAGTTTTAGAGATTTTATTCTGTGTATTAGCACCTTTAGTTGGAACTATATTACCATCAAGCATTATTTATAGTATTCAAAATTCCACAAATCTACGAGAGTTAATAAATGATATTGTGGTTATTTTCTTGATTTACGGAGTAATACAGTTTATTAGTACATATTTAACTGATAGAAATTCTATGCAGTATATTATGATTAGAAATGCTAATTGGTGGAATAAACTGTTGTATACTTGTATGACATCTGACTTTCAAAAGTATGAAACAAAAGAAATGCAAGAAACTATTGAAAGAGCAGGTAGTGCTATTAGTGGTAATAGTATCGGTATGGAAGGTGCATTTCATAATTCGGTAAAGCTATTTACTAGTATTGTAAGCTTAATAGTTTATTTTGCCATTCTAACGAATGTAAATTGGTGGATTGTATTACTATTATTCTTATTATCATTAGTAAGCTTTGTGATTTATTATTTCTGTAAAAAGAAATATGACCTAACAAGAGATGAAATCGCAAGTAATGATGTACATTTACGTTACTATTCTGAATTAGCTTATAAAGCAGATAAAGGAAAAGATATTCGTTTGTTTTCATTAGCTAGTTTATTAGATAATAAATATTCAAAGATAAATAAAAACAATCGTAAGTTATGTGTTAAACGAGAAGGATACATGTTTTATTATTACTTAAGTATTGAAGTAATCTCGTGTTTAAGAGACTTCGTATGTTATGGATATTTGATTTATTTATTAATTCAAAATTCATTATCAATAAGTGAATTTGTATTATATTTAGGTTTAGTAAGTGGTATTTCTACTATGTTTATTGATATTTCCATTAACACTGCGAAGCTATGGCTTAATTTAGAAATGACAAACGATTTTAGAAATTATATGAATGAAAGTAATGATTTTTTAGAAGGAATAGACATTAATGAACAAGTATCTTCAACATTTGATATTGTATTTGATCATGTTACATTTATGTATCCTAATAATGAACGAAAGATATTAGATGATTTCTCACTACGAATTGAAAAGGGGGAAAAGCTAGCGTTAGTTGGAGTAAATGGCGCAGGCAAAACTACTATTGTGAAGTTGTTATGTGGTTTATATCATCCAACAAATGGACGTATATTAATTAATGGAATAGATTTAGAAGAAATATCTAGAAATAGCTATTGTAAAGCAGTTGGTGCTGTATTCCAAGATACATCGATATTTTCGTTTTCGATTGGTGAGAATGTGAGTGGATTACCAGAAGGTGAATATAATGAAATATTAGTAGTTGAGTCTTTGAAAAGAGCTGGTTTATATGATTTTGTATCTACTCTACCAAAAGGAATTCATCATCATTTAAATAAAGATATTGAAGAGGATGGTATCAGTTTATCAGGTGGTCAATTCCAAAGATTATTCTTGGCAAAAGTTTTATATAAGAATCCAAAGTTATTAATTATGGATGAGCCTACAGCAGCATTAGATGCGATTAGTGAGAAAGAGATGTATGAGAAGTATAATGAGATTACTGAAGAAAAAACATCTTTATTTATATCACATAGACTAGCTTCTACACGTTTCTGTGATCGAATCATTCTACTTGAAGGTGGCAAGATTGTGGAAGAAGGAACACATGAAGAATTGATAGAGAAAAAACAAAAATACTTCGAAATGTTCGAAGTACAAAGCAAATATTATCGTGAAGGTGGTGAAGAAAATGAAACAAACTTGGCAGAATGTTAGGGATTTTCTAAAGTTAGTTAAGAAAGATTATCCATATGCAGTTTATGTGATTATCAGTAACGCTCTCGCAAAAGCTTCTTTGCCATTTGTAAACTTAGTATACTATGCTAAGATAATTGACGCTCTTACAAATAATCAATATGAAATAGCTATTAAATATGCAGTGTTAATGATTAGCTTATCCTTGGCATTAGGAATTATTACTCATTTTACTAATCGAGATATTGAAATGTATGGTTATACTTTAGATGGTTCTTTGATGCAACAAATTACATATAAAGCAATGGTAATGGAATATGAAGAGTTTGAGAAAACAGATTCTATGGACTCTATTCGTATGGCTAAAGGAAAAGCAAATGGTGCTGGTGGAGCTGGTTCCCAAATAGAGTATATTAACTTATTTGTGATTCAAATTATTAGCATTATTTATTCCTTGTATTTCATGGGGAAGCTATTTATAAATTTGAAATATACCAACTTCAATCAGGCAATTATTTGGATGCTGATTTTAAGTTTTATGTTTGTAGGATTATTGATTATTGGTAATAAAATATCTAAATTATCAAGTGATAGTTTTGAAGAAATGCAACGTAAGAATGTACATTTTAATTCTGTATCTAGTTATATATGTTATCAAGCAACTATTGAAATTAAAGATATTTTATTATATCAACTTCAACATTTATTTATCACGTATAATCAAAGTGTCAATAAAAGATTAGGTATTTATATAGAGTGGGGGAAAAAGAATGGCTTATACACTGCAATTATTTCGCTATGTATGAATATCTTTGCTGCGACTTCATATATCTTTGTTGGAGTTCTAGCTATAAATGGTAGTATTAGTATCGGTAATGTACTTTTATATGCAGGAACTATCCAAAGATTTGTAAACTATATGACTGGTTCAGTTACATACTATAATCAAATACGTTATCATGCAGACTTCTTAAATGAATATTCTAAATTCATTAATAAACCTAATCTTCATTATGTAGGAACTTTACCAATTGAGAAACGTAGTGATAATAAATATGAATTTGAGTTTAAGAATGTTTCTTTCAAATATCCAAATACTGAAAATTATGTGTTAAAGGATATTAATCTTAAATTAAATGTCGGGGATAAACTAGCTGTAGTTGGTAGAAATGGTGCTGGTAAAACAACATTAATTAAATTATTATGTAGATTATATGAACCAACCGAAGGTGAAATCTTACTTAATGGGATTAATATTGGAAAATATGATTATGATGAATATACAACAATTTTCTCACCAGTGTTCCAAGATTTTGCTTTATTCTCAATCCCTTTAGATGAGAATGTGGCTTCTGGTTTACAAATTAATAATAAGAAATTAAGTGAATGTTTGGAGAAAGTAGGAATGAATGAAAAAGTTGCTAATATGAGTGATAAGGAGCATACACTTCTATATCGTGATAATGGTGAAGGAGTAAATGTTTCAGGGGGAGAGGCTCAAAAACTAGCAATCGCAAGAGCACTATATAAAGATGCACCGTTTGTTATTCTTGATGAACCTACTGCTGCTTTAGACCCAATCGCAGAAGCAGAAGTATATGAAAACTTCAATGATTTAATTGAGAATAAATCAGCTATTTATATATCGCATCGTATGAGTAGTTGTAAGTTCTGTGACGATATTGTGGTATTTAAAGATGGCGAGATTGTTGAAAGAGGTAATCATACAACTCTATTAGAAAAAGATGGTGAATATGCTTCATTATATAATGCGCAAGCTGAATATTATGCTTAATAGATATTTTTTATAGAAATAAAATCGATTAAGAATTAACTCTTAGTCGATTTTTAATTTGGTATATATTTACTGTATTTGTTCATACTTGTAATAGGTGAAAAGTATGAAGAAATATATAGTTTTAATAGTATTCTTATTATGTGGATGTAAGAGAGAAGAATGTGTAGTTAATAAATACCCTTATGAGGCTAACTATAAATACAGTGCATCTATTGTATATAACTATATGGATTATTATCTAAAGGGAAAAGAGTTAATGAAATCAATTAATAATAGTAAAGGTATGCTTTCAAT
>JAFXJJ010000116.1 GCA_017532345.1 Erysipelotrichales bacterium | reverse complement strand
TAAATATATCGTAATCTTTCTTCAATTTTATCTAAACCTTCACCAGTCATTGCTGAATAAACAAAGATATTATTTGCGTCAATATCAAGTTTTTGAGCAATAGCTTTTAAATGTTTAGGTCTTTGGTTTTTTGTGACCTTATCCGCTTTAGTAGCAATTACTACTAAACGAATCTTATGCTCCTTAGCATAATTAATCATATCTAAATCATCATTAGTAGGAACATGACGAATATCAACTAATTGAATCATAGCTTTTAGATTCTCACGATTCAAGAAATAGCTATCCATCATACTACCAAAATCAATTAGTTGCTTACCAGATAAAGATGCATATCCATATCCAGGAACATCAACTAACATATACTTATCTTCCAATGTATAGAAGTTAAGCATTCTTGTTTTACCTGGTGTTTTACCTACATATGCAAGATTTTTACGATTACAAATAGCATTAATAAAACTTGACTTACCCACGTTACTTCTACCACTCATACAAATTTCAGGAAAATCTGATTGTGGCCATTGTTCTTCTTTTACAGCACTTGTAAGATATTTTGCGTTATTAAACATTATTTAATAAGAGCTTCCTTTAAAACATCTTCAATAGTAGAACATGGTACGTAGTTAATTTCATTCTTAACGCTTTCTGGAACGTCTTCTAAATCCTTCACATTTCCTTTAGGGAAACAAATAGTTTTAATTCCACTGCGATGTGCAGCAATTGATTTTTCTTTTAATCCACCAATTGGTAATACTTGCCCACGTAATGTGATTTCACCTGTCATGGCAACATCTTTGCGCACCTTTTGCCCAGTAATCATAGAAATGATTGCTGTTGTTAATGTGACACCAGCACTTGGTCCATCTTTAGGTACTGCCCCTTCAGGTACGTGAATATGAATATCATTCTTTTCAAAGAATTCAGGATTAATCTTATACTTAGCAGCATTAGCCTTTACATAACCAAGAGCTATCGAACAAGATTCCTTCATTACATCACCTAATTGTCCAGTAATAATGAATTTACCCTTACCTTCGAAATGTGTAACTTCAATTGGCATAATATCTCCACCAAATGCAGTATAAGCTAGACCAGTTACTACTCCAACTTGATCTTTCTTTTCTTTTGCACCGTGATCATATAACTCTTTGCCAAGCCATTCATTAACTAATTTCTTAGTAACTGTTACTGATTTCTTATCATCCTTTAGAATAGCTAATACAGCCTTACGACATAATGATGCGATAGTACGTTCTAATTGACGTACACCAGCTTCACGAGTATAGTGACGAATTAAATAAATTAATACATCATTAGAAATCTTAAATTGTTTCTCATTTAAACCATTTTCATTAATTTGTTTTGGTACTAAATGTTCTCTTGCAATTTGCACCTTATCTTGTTCAGTATAAGATGATAATTGAATTAATTCTAAACGATCTCTTAATGCAGGTGGAATATTTTCTAAATAGTTTGCTGTTGCGATGAATAAAACATTACTTAAATCATAGTTTTCTTCAATGTAGTGATCACTAAACATTTTATTTTGTTCAGGATCTAATACTTCAAGCATTGCACTACTTGGATCACCTTTATAATCACTAGCCATCTTATCAATTTCATCGATTAACATTACTGGATTAGTAACTCCAGCCTTCTTCATACTTTGAATAATACGACCAGGCATAGATCCTAAGTATGTACGACGATGACCACGAATGTCAGCTTCTTCTTTTACACCACCAAGTGAAATCTTAACGAATTTTCTTCCTAAGGCTCTTGCAACACTCTTACCAAGTGAAGTCTTACCAACACCTGGAGGACCATATAAACAAAGAATTGGAGCTTTTAAAGAATTAGTCATTTGTTTAACAGCTAAATACTCTAAAATGCGTTCTTTAACTTTTTCTAAGCCGTAGTGATCTTCGTTTAAAATACGCTCTACATCAGATAAATCGGCATTATCCTCAGTCACTTGCCACCAAGGAAGCTTTAGTAGCCAATCAATATAAGAACGAATTACCCCCGCTTCTCCACTAGCTGCAGGAAGCATTTCATAACGCTGTAATTCTTCTAAAATTTTATCCTTAATAACTTCAGGATACGGTTCATTCGCAATTTTTTTACGAATATCTTCACTGTCATCATCTTTATTACTTACATCACCAAGTTCTTCTTTAATAACACGCATTTTTTCTCTCAAATAGTATTCCTTTTGATTTTCATCAATACGTTCTTTAACTTTAGATGTAATTTGACCTTCAATTGCATTTAATTGCTTTTCAGTTTCAATTTCACGTAATACTAACATTAATCTTTGATTAATATTAACTTCTTCTAATATTTCTTGCTTCTTATGGAAAGGCATTGGGAAATTACTTGCAAATTGGTCTGCTACCATTGCTGCATTAATTCCACTTGACATTTTCATAACTACTTCATTAGGAAATGCAGGAACTATATTAGAAACTTCTTCATAAGCCTTCGATACTCTTCTTACTAATGCCATTTCTTCTAATTGATTACCGGCAACATCTGCTAATCCTTCAATTTCTGCGAAGAACATTTCACCAGTATCATCAAGTTCAACAATACGTGCACGTTCAAGACCTAAGAAATTAATTCTCATAATTCCATCTCTACTACGTACACTACTTATACGACACAAAGTACCAATAGTATATAAATCCTCTTCCTTTGGATCATCTACCATCATATCTCTTTGACATACGATGAACACATGTTGATCAAAGTTTGAACGAGATTCTTCAATTGCAGTTAGACTTTTCTTACGACCAACTTCAATTAATACTTCTTGTTCAGGAAACACTACAATTCCTCTAGTACATACAACAGGAACACTAATGTTTGTTACTTTAGCCATACATCTACCTCCTTATCATTTAAGATAAAAGGAACGCGTCCGCGTCCCCTTTTTTAATTACTTGCAAGATTCACGAACTAAATCGCTTGCTTTACGTAATACGATATCATATCCTACTAAGTCAACGCGAGCCATTTGACGAACCTTAGCTTCATCCATATGATAGTATTCAGCTAATTTCTTGTATTCTTCTTCGATTTCTTCTGGAGTAACTTTAATTCCCTCTTCTTTAGCGATTGCTTCTAATGTTAAACGAGTCTTAACTCTAGCAGCAGCATCTTCCCACATTTCAGTTTTGATATCTTCATTTGATTTTCCACTAGCTTTAGCGAAATCATCTAAAGTATATCCTGAAGCTTGTAAACGTTGAGAGAATTCAATCATTAAGTTGTCTGATTCTTCTTGAATCATAACATCTGGAATTTCTACTTCAGTCTTATCTAAAATCTTAGTCATTACTTCATCAAATGCTTTGTTTTCAGCGTTTTGTTTCTTATAGTTAGACATGCTTTCTTTGATGTAGTTCTTTAATTCATCAACAGTCTTAACATCTTTGATTTGTAATTCAGCAACGATTTCTTCATTTAATTCAGGTAATTTCTTTTCTTTGATTTCATTTACCTTACATTTGAAGTATGCATCCTTACCAGCTAAATTTGGTGCACCATAATTTTCTGGGAATTTAACTTTAACTTTCTTACGGCTACCTAATTTAACACCAACTAATTGATCTTCGAAACCAGGGATGAATGTGTTAGAACCGATTTCTAATGGATAGTTTTCACCTTTACCACCTTCGAATGCTACATCATCTTCAGCAGTGAAACCTTCGAAGTCGATTACAGCGATATCACCTTTAGCAACCTTAACTTCTTCACCTTCTTTAGTAACTACTTCAGCATAGTTAACTAAGATACGGCTAATTTCGTTATTGATTTCTTCTTCAGTAACTTCAGCATCAATTTTGCCCATCTTTAAGCCTTTGTATTTACCTAACTTAACTTCTGGACGAACTGTAATAGTGAATTTTAAAGTGATAGATTCATTGCTTACAGCTGGAATATCTAAAGTAGGTCTTGTGATAGGATCTAAGTTATGTTCTTCATAAGCTGCTTGCAATGCATCGTTAGCTACTAAATCAGCAGCTTCCATCCAAATTTGTTGTTCGCTTACATTTTTCTTAATGATTGCAGCAGGAACTTTACCTTGACGGAACCCATCGATTTTAATATTCTTTGCGATTTTGTTGAAAGCTTTCTTTTGAGCTTCAGCCCATTTTTCACCATCAACAACTACTTCTAATTCACCTTGTGATTTTTCTTTTAATGTCCATGTTGAACTCATTTGTTCCTTACCTCCTAAATACATAGTACATGCCTAAATATTATATCAAACACTTTTAATGATTTCAAATATTATTGAATAAAGATTACCATTTTTATTACTTTTTTTCGTATTAATTTGCGATTTTCTCAATTTCTTCTCTTTTCCAAGCATTTTTCAAGCATAAATCAATCCATTTTTGTTCTTCATCCATCGCTAAATAAACTTGATAAATGATACATTGACAAAGAATATCAACCTCATCCTCTTCATAAGAAAATGGTAGATAGTTTAATAGTTTCATATGTAGTAAGTCAGTACACATCTTCAAGATACTAGGTTCTTTCTCAATATGATTCTCTAAAAACTCCATTCCAAATTCATAACCATCACTTTCTTCAGGTAATTCACAATATTTCGGAATAAATGTCATTTCCATTTCATTACGAATGGCTACAAATTCCTTCATCGTTCCTGATTCAATTAGTAAATAAATAATCAGCGATTGCACTTCATCATATATTGGATTTTTTAAATATTCTTCTAATAAAGGATAATAATTATCAAGACGCAATTTTCGAATAGATTGAATTGCCATCATTTCTTCATCAAGTGAAGATGAAAACAATAAGTTTTCTAGTTCCTCATCAGACGGAATCACTACTCTACTACTATTTGCATCACTAATAGTAGTTTGGATATCTTTACGAAGAATATTCAATTTTTCTTCGTACTCTTTTGGAATATATGGCATTCGTAATTCTACATTTATTTTCTCTAATGCCTCTTGATTTTTACCTTCTAAAATCAATGTTTGTAACTCATCAATTAGTTCATCATAATAGTTCATTTCAATCACCCAAATATAGTATACAATAATTTTTGTAAATTTTGAAAAGTTTTTCTTGAAATTTGTTTATGACTTTGTTATTATTATATGGCAGATGTCCTCGTAGCTCAGTTGGATAGAGCATACGCCTTCTAAGCGTACGGTCGAAGGTTCGAATCCTTTCGAGGACGCCATTTGTTAATTAAACCTCATATAATGAGGTTTTTTTATTTTATGAGAAGATTTTGAGACGTTTTTAATTTTTACTAATACTAATAAAAAAGCTACTTTATTTAGTAGCTTTTTCTTCTTCCTCCCACTTCTTCCAAACATCTGGACAATAGCCGATTGTAGCTTTACGCCCATTACGTACAATTGGAGTTTTCATTAATTCAGGATTTTCAAATAATTTCTTTTCTTTATCTGATTCATATGCTAGATAAGCAATTGTTGAATTAGCATAAGCTTTAGAATTTGTATCTATCATATTTTCAAACCCACCAACTGCAGATTTAACACTATCAAATTCTTTAACACTCATACCATACCGTAATAAATCGATATTTTGAACTTTAATACGACGTTCCTTAAAATAACGTTCAGCTTTCTTAGTATCAAAACATTTCGCTTTTCCAAAGATTTGAATATTCATAATTACTCCTATAAACGGTATCTTGTAAACGTACAATTATCATCTTCATCTATTTCAAATATCGCATATGAACGACTGCTATCGTCTCTACTCCTCCATAACGAACCAGGATTCATAATACGAACTCCATTAACAATCTCATCATTAAACACATGCGTATGCCCATAGAATACAAAACTTGCACCTTGCTCTTGTGCTAGTGCAGCTAATTTTAACTTAGTATCAAAGATACCTTGTCGATGCGAATGAACAACTAGTGCCTTTTGATTACCTACATTTACCACTATCTGTTCTGGTAAATAATTGTAATCATTATTACCAATTACCGCAGTAAAATTAGATAGGTATTGCTTAGGCAACTCACTATCTCCGCAATGTATATATCCATCGAAATGTTTGTATTCCGACAACAAATCATCTAATTCATAATCTAGTCCATGTGAATCACTAACAATTAAGTATTTCATTCATATCACCGACTATATATTATCAAAATTAGTGTAAATTGTAAACTATATCACACATTTTTAAAATTTGATTGTCACTACCTCGATAATAGTATGGTTCATCGTCTAAATATAGAAATACTGATTCTATATCAAAATTCATAAAGACTAAGATTAGATAGTCACTAAGTACTTCTTCATCTATTACCTCATCTTCAGTTAATAATACATCATTTAAATAAATATGAGCTTGATTGTTTGATAAGTCAATACGATCTACAAAAGGAGTATATATTGTAAATTTGTCGAAAATAATGGAATTTATATAATGTTTTGTAAGAGTAAATGCATCACTCTTTTCTACAACATAATGAGTACATAAGGTATTATTTTCAATTAATACTAGCGGATATCCACTAACTGCATCTCCACTAAATAAATTGGGATACGTTGATTTAATATCACTAACTAATAGATTTGTTTGTGGTACATATTGTAGTTCATTATTATTTATATAAATTCTAATATTGCTTAATGGATAATAAATTTTACGAATTACATTTAATGCTTCAGCTATCTTCAAGTTTTCTTGTTTATTTAAAGTAAAGAATGATTCATTTACCTCTAATAATAAATCTCCATTATCCTCCTCTACATTAACTATCTTAGAGTCATAAGATAATAAAGTACCTTTTAATGAATTCAAGATACTCGTAATAGCTTCATCATTAGACAATTTTAAATCACTATATTCTTGATAATGTTTAATTAAACCATCTTCATATACTATTCCATGTTGAATTATTAATGGAGTCATTCCATTAACCGAAATAGTATTACTAATTTTAAAGTTCTCATAATAGTAAGTAAACACACAAATAAATGAAATAATAACTGCTAAGTACATTCTTAGCTTCCTCAAATACACCACCTCAATATACTATATGGTATTAATCTAGTTAATATGAAAAGACTAACCATTCGGTTAGTCTTCATTCACATATTTCTTAAAGTAATCTCCTCGTTCTTCAAAGTTCTTGAAATAACCATACGATGCTGAAGCTGGAGATAATACACAAGCATACTCAGCACGTGTGATTCTTTTTGCGAGATTTACAGCGTCTTTTAAGTCTTCACATAAATATACATTATTCATATAGTCATTACTTACAATAGCTTTCAATTCATCATACATACGTTTACCAGAATCATACGAAAATATGATATTATTACAGTAATTCTTAGATAAATAAGCAAGTAATGATGAATAATCAATGCCTCGATCCATTCCTCCAAGTAAAATAGTATCTACTTTTTCAATTGATTCTAAAGCAGAAATAGCTGTTTCACATGCTGTAGAAATTGAATCATCATAATAACGTATATTATTCTTAGTACCAACATATTCTAATCGATGCTGCAAAGGCTTGAAATCTTTTAAATGATTCATGAACGTACTATGACTCATACCATAATGTTGACAAACTGCGTATGCAACAGCAATATTATAAACATTATGATTTCCTAATAATTGAGTATCATTCGTTGTTACTTCAAATACTTCATCATCAGCATAGATTGTTCTTCCTAATACATAATAATCTGCACTATTATTTTCTAAACCAATAGTAATTTTTCTAGATTTGGATTTAATATCCGCAATATCAACATTATGATACAGCACATCTGCTTCATCTTGATATTCATATATATGTCGCTTCGCATTCTTATAGTTTTCATAAGTTCCATAGTGATCTAAATGTTCTTCATAGAAATTTAGTAAAATGCTAACAGATGGAGATACTTTTGTGAATTCTAATTGATGACAGCTTAATTCAAATACAATTTTAGAATCACTATTAATTTCACCTAAAACATCAAAACATGGGATACCTATATTACCAACAATGAATGTATTCTCATCCTCACTGTGTAGTAAATGGTAAATCAATGATGTAGTCGTACTCTTTCCTTTAGTACCTGTAATACCAATAATTTGTTTTCTTAGCTTCTTTAGAAATAAACTAGTTTGGCTTTCCAATACATTAATTTGAGATAGTTGTTCTTCCGTCAAAACAATCCCAGGACTTTTCATAACAATATCAAACTCTGATAGATTACACATATACTTATCATCACATAAGATCTCGGTATTATCTAACTCATCATTAATACTATTACTATCCATTACATATAACTTACGATTAGGATAAAGCTTACGTAAATATTTGTAAGTACTTCTACCTTCCCTACCGAATCCTAATATTAATATTTTCTTGTCTGCTGAATATTCTTCAAATACATTAATCATTTACTTTCATCTCTTCTCTAACTAGCTCAACAAATACGCAAGGTATATTATTGTTGGTATTATAAAAATTACTATAGATATTTTCTTTATTTACATACTCTTTATATAAGTCTAGCTTGATATATTCTTTAAACATTAAAGGTAATTCTAGCTTATTTGATTCATAATATTTAATACCATCAATAATTGCAGTATTAATTTCATCAATGCTACCAACACATTCAAATGGTTTTTCTTTTCTTTCCCCTATTAATTCAAAGAATGTTTCTAATAAATCATTTCTCATTAATAAATCATCATGGAAAATATTAATCAATTCATCTTTTGTTAAGAATGCACTTAGAAGTACATAAACATATAAACATTTCGCACAGTTATTACACCATTTATCTTCCTTACTACCCAAGTTACAACTTCTAAAGATTTCATGATAAGCTTTACAAGTCGCAAAATATTTACCAATTTGATATTCACTAAATGGACGAAGTAAGCTGAAATATTCTGGATACGCTTCATAAATATTCGCATTATATTCTCTAAAATCATTTTCAAATTCTAAGCTCTTTGAATATTGATGATTAACCTCTAATCCTATTACTGTAGATTCATTAGCACTATCTTCATTAGATAAAGCTATATACTTTAAGTGATTTGCTTCAGCAACAAATTGGGCAGCAAATGCCACTACGCTTGAAAAAGGAATATGACCATTTAAATACCCTTTTTTATTATATTCGATAATCTTAGAGTCTAATTTACGCTTTACATCAATATACTCATTACGAATAAATCCACCCATCCGACATGTTTCAACAGTTGCACCTCTGCCATTAATCATAAATGGTTTAATAGTCATATTAGATTTACGCAATATTTCTAAACTAGTAATTGAATCTTTTCCTCCGCCTACTGGTAGTAAGATTCCTTCATGCTCTGCTTCATTTTCTATTAAACTCATTTCATCTTGTAGATTACTAAAATAACATAGTTCTTCCATAGTTACATTAATATTATTACGATACAAGAATTCTCCTAAGCCATTAAAAATTAGCTTACGATAGAAATCAGCTTGTTTAGGTGTTAGTGTTCCACAATTAATACGTATCTCTTTTGCACATGTCATCTTATAATAACTAATTAATTCAACTAGTCCTAAATCAAACAACATTCTGTTATAAACTTCACTTGTAGCTGAAAAATATGGAACATCTTGTTTTTCAAAAGTCCATTCAGTTACAAAGCTATCTAACTTATCAATACTAAAGTAGTATTTTACACTATAAGATGTTTCATTTTCTATAATATCAAATGAATCAAAGCTACAATATTGATGTTTCTCTCTTAATTCCTTAAATTCCATATTTATTCCTCACCTATACAATTACCATTAAGATAACAAGCTTCAGCTGCTTCTCTTCCTATATAGCGCATATGATTAGCTCTCTTCATATGTGAGAAAGCTACATTTTCATTAGTATAAAAAATAAATCCATATTTATGAGCAATATTCTTCAAAATAGTATATTTTTCAGTAAACTCCATGTATTCACCATCATTTAATTCAATATCAATTGCCAGTCCTAACTGATGCTCATTATGAGAAGGATATCCATAGTTCTCATAAGCTATTTGTGGTCCATAAGTGCTTAGTGCAGAGGTATACTCTTCTTGCACCTTATCATAACTCATGTACGCCTCACTAATACCAAATCCTCCACATTTTTCACCATAAATATCAGCCATATAAGAACACATATTACTTAAACTATTAGCTACTTCTTCACGTAATAGTAATCCTTCATTTAATAAACTTATTTCAGTATAATCATCTAAAGAAACTAAATCTGTTGGTTCATATTTACCAATCGTATTCGCTAATCCTAACTTCAACATATAGTCAGATGGGTTAAGAACAACTGCAGCATTAGCATTATAGTATGAACGATTAATAATCAATTCTCTTAATAAAGCATAATCATAATGTTGTAAAGCCATTAATAAATCATCTTCTGATATCTTATCAAATACCGCATTAACAAATGATACAATTGTATAAGGTGCAGCCTTACGAACTTCGTTTACCTTTATATATAATTTATAATTTTTAAAATCAAATGCTTGCATTTCTAAAAACTCATCAAATTCTGTAACATCTATATTATTCTCAACAATATATAATATTTGTTCATCATCAAGCTTTTTAATTAATAAATCATGATTCTCCTTAGTAACAAATGTATTACGGGCTAGAATATCATAATTTAAATTCATATATCCAATGCAACCCAAAGTTATGCATAATAATCCAATTACTAGTATAATTCGATTCTTTTTCATCTGTAACACCTCGAGAATTATTATACCATTATTAGATAAATTATTAAAGAACTATAGATTTAATTCCTTCATTCTTAATAATTCTACAACAGCTTGAGAACGGGATTTACTACATAATTTCTGCATTACATTTGAAATATGATTCCTAACTGTTTTTTCTGAAATCATTAGCTTACTTGCGATTTCTTTAGTAGAATAATTCTTTAATAATAAATCAAATACTTCTCTTTCACGTCTTGTTAATATTGTTTGCATATCAAACACCCCTAAAAATAATATATGCAAGTTAAGGTAAATGATTGAAAAAAATCTACGAGTGAAAATACTCGTAGACCTTCTTTCCATGTACTTCTCCAATAACCTCTTGAATTTCTTCAAGCGTAGCTTCTTTAATCCTTTTAACACTTTTAAATGTCTTGTATAATTTGTCCTTACGAACCTTACCAATACCATCTATCTTATCAAGTTCACTTTCCTTTAAATGTGAGCTTCTTTTTTGTTTATGGTATGTAATGGCATATCGATGTACTTCATCTTGCATATTGGTTAAAAAGAAGAAAACATCCGATTTACGATCAATCTCAATAATGGTTCCATTAGAGTCCATTAAATTCGCTGTACGATGTCGATCATCTTTAACTAAACCGAAAACTGGTAAATCAATACCCAAAGCATCAATAATTTCCTTAGCAGCATCTATTTGTAGTTTACCACCATCCATTAAAAGAACACTAGGGAATTCTTGTCCTTCTTTTAATAAACGGAAATATCTACGATATACTACTTCCTTCATCATTGATAAATCATCTTGTGCATCACTTTTAATAATAAATCTTCGATAATCACTCTTTTTGAATGCACCATCTTCAACAACAATCATACCACTTACACGATCACTTCCACTTATATGAGAGTTATCAAACATTTCAATACATTTAAAATTTTCAATACCAAATAGTTTACCTAATTCATTATTAATCTTCATCTCTTTCGTATTTTCACGATAAGCAACTTCAAACTTTTGATTCAAATTAATAATCGCATTATTCTTAGCTAATCGTAATAAATTAGCTTTTTCTCCTTTGGTTGGTTGTAGTATTTTCATGCCATATACTTCTTCTAGTTCAGGACACAAAATATTGCTATCTAAATACAATTCCTTAGGTACTGGATTAACAGAGTAATATTGCATTAAGAATGAAATAAAAACTTCAACTTCATCATCATAAATATCAAATACTTGTATTTCTCTTTCAAGCAATTTCCCATTTTGAACGAGCATTCCAGCAATCGCAATATAACCTTTATCAACATGATAAGAGAATACATCAAAACTACCATTATTTTGATTTTCCATTCTTTGCTTATCAGCTACATGTTCAATACTATTAATTAAATCACGTAACTCTTTAGCTAATTCAAAGTTCATAGCTTCGCTAGCTGCTAGCATTTGATTCTTTAAATCTCCAATAACATCTGCAGTATCACCACGCATAAACGATGTTATCCCCTTAACAATATCAACATAAGCATTATCATCTAAATCCTTAATACAAGGAGCTAGACATTGTCCTAAATGATAATACAAGCATTCTTTATTAGGTATATGTACACACTTACGTAATGGATAAATGCGATTAATTAGTTTCATCGTATCATAAGCTGCAGTAGAATCACTGTATGGACCAAAATGCTTAGCCTTTTTATCCTTCACATCTCTAACAACATAGAATCTAGGATGTTTCTCATTTGTTAGACGTAAATATGGATATGTCTTGTCATCCATCATTAAGATATTGAAACGTGGACGATGCTTCTTAATTAAGTTATTTTCTAATATTAAAGCTTCCTTCTCAGAATTAGTTACAATAAACTCAAAATCATGAATTTGAGAAACCATTTTTGTTGTTTTATAGTTATGTGAACCATGAAAATATTGATTTACACGATTCTTTAGTTTCTTCGCCTTTCCTACATAAATAACTTTACCCTCAGCATTTTTCATTAAGTAACAGCCAGGCAGTAAAGGCAATGTTTCTAATTTACTTTTTAAATTTTCGTGTGCCATTATTTCTTGAAGGTAACGACAGTAGCACCAACGCCACCTTCTCCGCCTCCTCCTAATCGATAGCTCTCAACAAATTTAGTTTTCTTAAGCTTATCATGTACAGCACTACGAAGTGCACCAGTACCATGACCATGAATAATGCGTACACTTGGAACATTTGCAAGCAATGCATCATCTAAGTATTTCTCAACCACAACTAAAGCTTCATCTACACGCATTCCAATGATATTACACTCTAGTGAAATATGCTTCGCACGAGTAAACGTTGCAGTTGATTTAGGTTTAACTTTTACTGATGGCATATGAGAGAAACGTAATTTATCTAGTTTTACTTTCATCTTAGTACCATGTAGCATAACCATAGCTTCATTCTTCTTATCAATACTTTCAACCTGTCCTACTTTGCCTAAGGCGATAATCTCTACAAAGTCACCCACTCTGATTTCGCGTTTATTAGTTGTAGGTTGAATAACATCACTACTATCAGTATTTAAATTATTTAATTGAGTCTTTAACGCAACTCTTTCATGTAGCTTTCCATTTTCTTGCAACTTAAGTTTCTCAAGAATTTCATCTGCTTCTAGTTTCTTTTCTTCAATATATTCTGCAATTTCTTGTTCAGCTTTTAAACGCATCTTAGATTTATTCATTTCTAATTCTTCTAATTGCATATTTAAAGCACGATTCTTAATTCTTTCATCTTCTAATTCTTGTTTAAGTCTAAAGTTTAAGGTTTCATTTTCATTGATTAATTGTTCAAGCTTACTGTTTAGCTTTTCCTCTTCACTCATTGCGGTATTTTTGATGTTTAACGCATCACGAATAATGCCATCTTTAATACCAAAACGTAAAGCAATATCTAACGCATTCGATTGACCTGTAGAACCTTGTAGGAATCTAAATGTTGGCGCTAGTTTCTCCATATCAAACTCTACTTGACTCATAATAATATCTGAATGCTTCATTCCATATAATTTAAGTCTGCCATAATGCGTAGTCGCAACAACAGTCGTATGTAATTTACGAAGGTGATTTAAAATCGCTATTGCCAGACTTTCACCTTCCTTAGGGTCAGTACCACTACCAAATTCATCAATAAGCACTAAACTATTCTTAGTTGCATGATCACAAATATGGGCTAGCTTACTTAAATGTGCACTGAACGTTGATAATGATTCGACAATTGATTGATTATCACCTAAGTCAACATAAATCTCATCATAATAACCAATTGTTGCTTCATCACATGGTAAAGGTATTCCCATATACGCTAAACAAGTAAATAATCCTATTGTTTTAAGAGTAACAGTCTTACCTCCAGTATTTGGACCAGTAATTAACAATACTCTTTTCCCTTCTTCAATATGAATAGTATTACTTACAACTTTTAAAGGATCAATTAATGGATGTCTAGCACTCTTAACATAGAATACATTATTATCCTTAGTAAATGTAGGAATACAAGCATTCTGTTTTTTCCCCCATAATGCTTTACTATGAATTGCATCTAATAACGCAAATGTTTCTAAATCAGCTTCTACGTCATCAGCTACGTCTTTAATTAATTGAGATAACTCAAATAATATTCTTTCTATTTCTTCCTCTTCTTGACTCTTTAAGCTTTGAAGTTGATTGTTTAACGGAATTAATGCTTCTGGTTCAACATACGCTGTTTGCCCTGATGTACTTTCACCGTGAATAATACCTCTAATACTATTCTTTTCTGATATCTTTACATATACAACACTTCTATCATTTCGATATGCCACTACTGTATCCATTAGCTTAGACATATTTTGATTAATAAATTTTTCTAATTGTGAATTGATAGAAGCTTCAGTTTTACGAATATTAGTTCGAATACTTTTTAACTTTGGACTCGCACTATCTGCAATATCATTAGATGGAGTAAATACTGGACGAATTTGAAGTACTACCTTCTCATGTGTAGTTAATGAATCAAATAAATCATCCAGTGCCTCATACTTAGTATCTAATTTCTTTACATGAGTAAGCATATTGCGAGCAGCATCTAACAAATCAGCAACACTGACGATCTCATAAGGAGTTAGAATGGCATTCATTTTCGCCTTCTTTACTGCCATGCGAATATCTCTAACGCCACCAAAAGGTAAATCACCATATCTAATAACTAGTTGAAGCATATCATTAGAACGTTCTAAATTACGCTTGATACGTAAATATTCAAATGTAACTTGATCCTCTAAAACTAACTCTTTCCCCATTGATGTATTCGCATGTTTCGCAATTCTTTCTTTAATCGCATCAAGTTCAAATACACTATAATTATCCATATATATCACTCTTTTCTATTTCTTAAATTCTTCAATAATAGATTCAATAATTTTCTCATCATCAATATTCTCTGCAAGCCATGATTTAAAACTATCTACTAAGTCTTCACTTAATCCATTATCATTAATTATATCTTGTAAAGCATTATTGATTTCTTCAGGATTATCTAGTAATTCCCATACCACAGTAGAGCTTTGTTCGACATATCTAAGTATTGAATCTTCAATTACAATACTACCATTACGAACAATTGGTGTACTTAAAATGAAAACAACAACTAAGCATAAGATATATGTTTTTATTGCCCCAAATATACCACCTAATAAATGATTTAATTGTTTTATTACTGGTAGTTCATCAAGTGCTTTAAAAATTGGCTTAATAAATAATACTAATACTGAACCAACAACAAATAAAACTACAAACCATAATAACTCATTACTCTTTTCGAGTATTAACGTATTCAAGTATTCATTACCTACATCAATTGTCAGAAAAGAACTTGTCAACATAATTGAATCAGAGAACAACGGAGCTAAGATATATGCCATTACAAATATCGCAATTGTACCTACTAAATCAATTAATGATAGTAAAAAACCTTTCTTCAAACCTAAGAATACTGACGAAGTCAGTACTACTAAAACTGCTATATCAACATAACTTATATATTCAAGTGGAAATGTCATTTGTATTACCTCCAATAAATCACTATTTTATTTTATATGATATATTAAAAAAAGGCAAATTTATGATATACTTAGTATGGTGATTTTATGAATGAAACTTTAACACTTAATGAAGAAAAGATCTTAAAAATGATTGAATTTTATAAAGATTATAAAATTTCAAATAATAATCAATATGTACGTTTTGCTGCCAAGAATGAAAACTGTACAATATTAATTTATTTGTCGAATAAAGTCGTTTTCCAAGGTAATAAAGCTTCATATGAAGCTAGTATTTGGAAGGAAGAAACGACTTCGTCAATTACTCTTCCACAATCTGGTAGTGATGAAGTTGGTACAGGTGATTACTTTGGCCCTGTGTGTGTATGTGCATCGTATGTTGATGAACATATATACGATATCCTAAAGAAATACAATATTACTGATTCTAAAGCATTAACAGATGATTACATTAGAAAAATTGGTAATGATATTGTTGATATTGTTCCGCATTCGCTATTGATACTATCTAATGAGAAATATAATACAGTTCATCAAACGAATAACCTAAATGCGATTAAAGCTAAACTACATAATAGCTGTTACTTATACTTATCTGAAAAAGTAACAATGCCTTCCTTCAATGTAGTTGACCAATTTGCTGAGGAAGGCCTATATTACCATTATCTCGCAAAAGAACCAAAAGTATTCAGAAATCTGCATTTTGAAACAAAAGCAGAAGCTAAATACATCGCTGTAGCTACAAGTTCAATAATTGCTAGATATGCCTTCTTAAAAGCGATGGATGCACTAAATGAAAAGTATAACTTAGACTTTCCTAAAGGTGCAGGCAAAAACGTAGACTCTTTCTTACCTAAGTTTATTAATGAATATGGATTTGAAGAACTACAAAAGGTTGCAAAGTTACATTTCCAAAATACCAATAAGGTACAACATTAAAAAAGATTTCCCTTTGGTTTTACACTAAAGAGAAATCTTTTTATTAGTTTCCTGTTTCAGTTACTTCAATATTAATTGAATAAGGTAGTTGACATAACTCAACACCTGCAGCATTAAGCATACGCTTACTAGCTTTTGTAGTATCAGAATCAGCATATTTATCACTTTCATATACGATTTTGCGAATCCCACTTTGAATAATAGCCTTAGCACATTCATTACATGGGAACAAAGATACATATAATACACAACCATGCAAATTCTTTATGCTATTTAAAATCGCATTTAATTCAGCATGTACTACATAAGGATACTTAGTATCACAAAAATCCCCTTCTCTATCCCAAGGAAATTCATTATCATCACAACCAACTGGTAATCCATTATATCCAATACCAACAATATGACGGTGCTCATCAACGATAACTGCACCAACTTTAGTATTTGGATCTTTACTACGTTTAGCACTTAAATGTGCCATTGCCATAAAATATGAATCCCAATCTAATATTCCATTTTTAATCATACTTACTATCCTCCAATATACTCATTGTATATTTTTTGTATATAACTATCAACATTAATTCCTAAATCATCATATATTTCTAGAACAGAAATATCATTCGAATAAAACTTAATAATTTTACTATCACGAATTGCCATAACTGATAATACAACAATACATAAGCAAGTTGCGAATATCTTATTGTAGTAATAAATGCTTTTCTTTTCATGAAGAGGAGTCGTATAAATTAACCCTAGTAAAAGTCCAACAATTAATCCTCCAATATGCCCTGCCATTGATACAGAAGGCATAAATGAAATTAATAAGTTAATGAAAAGTGTTCGCATAAAAGATGCACGTATTTGAGGATTACTAAACCAATTAGCCTTATAAGCAATTACACATAATAAACCAATTAATCCATATAAACCACCAGATAAACCAACAACTAATTCACTACTAGATAAATGAGCTAAAAGTCCTCCATCTATAATAGATAATATAATTACTAATGCATATTTTTTATGCCCTACAATATTTTCAATCATCGTACCAAGATTTACTAAAGCATACATATTCATTAGTAAATGTATAATATCACCATGGACAAAACCATATGTAATGAATCTCCAATATTGATTTAGAATCACAACATAATTACGATAATATCCACCTAATACAATCATTGCATTTGTTTCACTACCATATTTATAGCCAATAAATAATTGACCTAAAAACACAATAATACAAACACACAATATCCCTAATGAAACAACTGGTCCTTCCTTGATTGATTTATCCCTAAACAAATAATATCTCAATCGTTTTAATACAGTTTCCATTTTGTTACTCCTTACTTATTGCCTTTAATCCACCTTCACGAACTAAATTAATCTTCTCTTTCATAATATCAGGCATATCAGCATTAAATGTCATTACTTCTTTAGTAATTGGATGAACTAATGTAAGTTCATGAGCATGTAGTAACTGACCACCACAATCTGGTGTTGAACGATATGAATACTTAGGATCACCAACAAGAGGATATTTAATGTATTGCATATGTACACGAATTTGATGTGTTCTACCTGTTTCCAATGTACATTCAATTAATGTAGCATCTTTAAATCGTTCAATTACTTTTGCATGTGTAATCGCATTTCTTGAATTACGAGCAGTAACAGCCATCTTTTGACGATCCTTTTCATCTCTACCAATTGGTGCATCGATAGTGAAAGAATCATGTTCAATGACACCGTGAACAAGTGCGAAATATTTACGATTAACAGTTTTATTCTTTAATTGTTCACATAAATCAACATGTGCAGTATCATTCTTAGCACATACTAATAATCCACTAGTATCCTTATCAATACGATGAACAATACCTGGTCTATTTACCCCATTAATACCACTTAAGTCATCACAATGGTATAATAAAGCATTAACTAATGTACCTTTAAAATTACCAACAGCAGGATGCACTACCATCCCTCTAGGTTTATTAACAACAATAATATCATGGTCTTCATAAACAATATCTAAAGGAATGTTTTCAGGTTCTAAATCCATATCCTCTGTTTCAGGAACTTCACATGCAATTACATCGCCTACACGTAATTTATAGTTAGTTCTTACCTTCTCTTCATTAACTAAGATATCACCATCCTCAATCCATTTTTGAATACGACTACGTGAAACATCTGGAAACTTTGATGCAACCATCTTATCAATTCTTTCTTTAGCTAATTCTTCATTAACTTCTATAATAAAATTTTCCATTAACTAATCCTCTCTTTCATTTACAAATGCTTCAATCGCTAATAAAGCTACACCAATACATAAAAAGCTATCTGCGAAATTAAATATTGCGAAATCATATCCAAAAATAATGAAATCTAAGAAATCACGAACGTATTGTAAACTAACTCGATCGATGAAATTACCAATCGTACCACCAATCATTAAGATTAGTGATGCTCTCATTAATACATTACTTTTGTCGCACTTAATTAAATAATTAAGCATAAATCCTAAAGCTACTACTGTAATCACATAGAAGAATATCATTTGTCCTTCTAGGATACTAAATGCTGCACCTGTATTTCTCGCATATGTTAAGCTAAAGAAACCAGGGATTACAGTAATGCTTTCGCCTAACTTTATAAATGATTCTATAATCATTTTACTCATTAAATCTAATACTACTAAAATAATTATCCATAATATATCCATTTTTCTCATATCATTCACCTATTAATATTTATTAACCTATAGCAATACACTATTAACTATGTATTTTTAAGCCTTTTTCTACATTTAAGGCTATTCAATTATACTTCATTCACCTCCATTTTACAACATAAATAGAATCAATAAGAATTATTAGTATTTTTCATGAAAATGTATCGTTTTGAAATGTACATTGGAAAATGTTATACTGGTGATAGTTCAGTTACTAATGTAATAGTTATTATTAGGAAGGTATTTATATGAAATATGGTATTTTAATTTATTTATTACTTTTTATAATCTTTTGTATTCAACTACTATTGTGTTTTAAATGTACACAAATTAAAACTAAACTAATTCCTACATTGATATTTGTGATTATTCTCATATATTCTCTTTTACTTAGCTTTGGACTATTACCTGGTATTTATACTGATACTTCTTCTACCAATCAAATCGAAGCTATAATATACATTATATTCTGTGCCTTATCTTTTATTAGTATCGCAGTAGCTTGGATAGTATACAAATTATTAAAAGTATTTAATAAAAATAGATCCAAATAAAAGGCAAAGTATCATTAACTTTGCCTTTTTATCTAATTGAATCAATATAACTAGTTAATCTTTCTTTTAGCGTGGGTGAACACTCAGAGCTATCATAGAAAGCTATTAATTCCTGTTTAGAAATCCATTTGTAATCAATAGTTTCACCAGTTTGAAGCTTGACATTCTCTTTATCAAATGAAGTATTTAAAAGATACCCATAGTAAATACTTTGATGTTTCTCCCATACACAAGTATATATTTCTTCTAAATCACCAACATTTATACCTGTTTCTTCCTCAATCTCACGTTTAACAGCTGTAATCTTATCTTCTCCCTTTAATGCACTTCCACCTGCCCCTATCTCCCATCTACCAGGATATATTTCTTTTTCAAAGGAACGTTGCATTAAAAGATAATCACCATCGGTATGTCGAATGATAGCTTCACAAACTAAATGATAATAATTTGGTGGTATTGGATTTCCACGAATAAGATCAAATCCAGCTAGTGTTCCATCCACATTATATGCATCCCAAACTTCCATAATCTACCTCCTTTTCATAATCAGTTTAATACACATCTAATCCCATAATGGCGAGAAATGCTTTATTAGAAAATCACGATATTCCTTGTATATCTCATCATTAATGTGTTCTTTACAATAATTCGCATGCATTTGTTGTTCTTCCATATCAATTTCATCATATCTATGTATAACAACATTACCAAGTTTCTCTTCTTTTAGTATTTCTTCATAAACATCATCTATTTCTTCACAAATATCAGGAACTACATCAGAATCACTTTCCCACGTATGTGATGTAGAATTAACTAAATTTCTGCAATCATTTAGTATATACAAGTAACCTTTTTTATTTTTATAGAGAACTTCTAATTGATTAGGAAAACGCTCAAAATAATGTTGCTTACCATTGCGTAACCCCATTGTTACAAAGTTTTCTTCTCTACTCCTACAACATACTAATGCATACACACGATCTTCGGTGAAGTATGCTACTTTCTTTTTAAAAGTATGAGAATTAGCATTTGCTTGTATTACTTTTAAATCTTTCATTATTGAACCATGATATAGCATATATGTTCTCCTTGTTACTAGTTTAATCAATATTATCTTTAGTATAAATAATTTTTGTGATTATCTCTATATTTGTTCATTCTATTATAAGATAGACAAGAAATTTTATATAACTTATAAAGCTTTTGCAAACAAAATTACGTGAGAGTTATTTCTATATGCATTTGGATGAATACCAATAACTCGAAAGCCATAATCCAGTAACCAATAATAATCAACACGTTCTGTATCAAGAGTACGAATTGCTTCTGGTATATCATAAATTTCTTTACCATCTATATTGAAATTTGCTGAACTCATACCAGTTCTAAGCGTAGTATATCCCTTTGATTTAGCATATTCACATGCTTTATCAAATAGATCTTTTAATTTATGTTCTAACTTAAATACACCATTATCATTAAAACCTGAACATTCTAATTCTAAAGAAAGGTAATTTTTTAAATCTCTGAATAATGTCCATCCGATGACATTTCCATTGTCATCAGCTAAATACCATCCTATAGTTCCTATACTTTCATCTATATTAGTGAGCTGACCATATGCATCATCAAATGTTCTCCACCATTCTGGTTTCATCTTATGCATCAAATTAGCAACTTCAACTGCATTTTCATTGTCAATTCTAATAATATTCATTATATACGCATCCCTTCAAATTTTATTACATTTAAGTAAAACTAATAAAAAAATCCATTTTTCACTAGAAATTCGACAAAGGTATAAAGTTCATCACTATTTACATTATCGAGTAAAAAAGAAAAGGCTATATTTTGCTCATTTGACGTTTTAATTCTTTCAATAAACTCATCAATTGTCGAATCTTTTGTATAATAATCATCCAAATAATTTTCAACACCATAGGCTTCAAAATAATATTCTTCAAGTAATGAATAATCAAAAACTTCAGCTTGGTTTCTCGACAGTTTTGTTGAAATAGAAATTGTATCAATATCAACTTCAATGTCACAATAATCTACAATACTAATCACAGGAATAGGATAAAATGCAAACTCATAGATACCCTCATAATTCTTATAATAATGTCCATTATAAAATCCCATTTTACAATTATATTTACCATGAGCTAATAAAAATGGATTCATCAAATCTTTTGCTTTATCATAAAGCTTTTTATAGAATTCATTAATCTCCTTCTTATTTACCATATCTTCACATCCTTAAAATTATTAACTAGACTATTCCAAATATATTAATAATGAATTATTTACTATTTCAATTCATATGTCCAATTACCATCCTTAAGATAGTAAAAAAACTCACTTAAGTCATCTTCTATAAAAACTTTTAACATATCATTCATATCGAGTGAAAGATTTAAATTAGTCAGATTTTCAATATCTTCCCACCAACCATTTCATTCACTTGATGACTTAAGATCACCATCAAAACGTGTGACCTTATAGAACAATACAACATATCTACATTGATTTTCATACCAATCCTTAATACCACATAATTGAGGATTATAGATGTTGAGACCTGTTTCTTCTTTTACTTCGCGAATAACTGCATTAGTAAATGATTCACCTAATTCTACATGTCCGCCTGGAAAAGTAATACCTGGCCAATCATTCTTTTGCCTATCAATAACAACTACTTTATTTTGATTACATATCATGCACATATTTGTAAACTCAACTTTTTCAAACATTATTTCATCCTCATAAAATTAATTCATATAGCCATTATACCATAACCCAAATCTAATTAAGCAAATAATAAAAAAAACAGACATACATTTTGTAGAAAACCTAATCCAAAATTTTAGAAATGTTATTTATGAACAAAGACCCACTGATTAAGAGTCAGTGGGTCTAATTAATTAACAGAATTTAATTTTCTTTAATACTTCATTACATCTATCACAAGTACAATGTTCAGCTTCTACATGAGGAACGACATTCCAACATCTAGCACATACTTCACCTTCACACTTAGTAACGTCAACGCTTACTTCTTCACCATCAACAACAACACTAGCATCAGAAACAATTAACCATTGTTTTAAGCTTGTATTGATATACTTTTCAACTAAAGCAGCATCTTCATTATTTAAATGTAATGTAATCTTAGCTTCAAGTGATTTACCGATTTCTTTATTAGCACGTTTTTCTTCGATTGCCTTATTAACAGCATCTCTGATTTCATTTAAACGAGCAAATGCACCTAATATATCTTCTGCATCAGCATAATTTGCAGGAGTTGGGAAATCGGCTAAGAAGATTGATTCATTATGGTTACCATAATACTTATAGATTTCTTCACATGTGAATGAAAGGATTGGAGCTAATAATTTAGCTAATGCATCAACACAAGTATAGATAACGCTTTGAACTTGACGACGACGTTTATTATCCTTTTCTAAGATATAAAGAATATCTTTAGTGTAATCCATATAGAATGATGAGAATGTAGTTGAGATGAATGTAGATAATGCGTTAGTTACAGTAATAAAATCATATTTGTCATAAGCTTTTAAACACTTCTTAACTTCATTATCTAATACACATAAAACATACTTATCAATGAATTCTAAATCCTCATAAGCTACTAAATCAGTTTCTACATTGAAGTCGGCAGGATTAATATTACCTAAACCAAACTTGAATGTATTACGAATCTTACGATATACTTCTGATACTTGTTTTAGGATATCATCACTAATTAAAGCATCAGCTTGATAGTCTACACTACCTACCCATAAACGTAAGATATCAGCACCGAATGTATTCATAACCTTAATTGGGTCAACACCATTACCACTAGATTTACTCATCTTAGCACCAGTCTTATCGATGATGAAACCATGAGATACAACACTCTTATAAGGTGCTTTCCCATGATATGCAGTACCAACAATTAATGAAGAGTTGAACCATCCACGGTATTGGTCACTACCTTCTAAGTATAAATCAGCAGGATATGGTAAACCACGTTCTACTAATACACCAGTATGTGATGAACCTGAGTCAAACCATACATCCATGATATCTGTTTCTTTCTTGAAGATACCATTTGGAGATTTTTCATTAGTATATCCTTCAGGTAATAAATCTTTTGCTTCTCTTTCAAACCAAACGTTTGAACCATGTTC
The DNA here is from genome assembly GCA_017532345.1 of Erysipelotrichales bacterium. Classification (GTDB taxonomy): domain Bacteria; phylum Bacillota_I; class Bacilli_A; order Erysipelotrichales; family Erysipelotrichaceae; genus SIG230. The sequence continues at coordinate 8,206 of JAFXJJ010000116.1, read as the reverse complement.
TCTTACTAATGCTACTACATGTTCGAAAACTTCTTTTTCCATAATAGGACTACCATCTTCACAATAGAAAATAGGAATTGGTACACCCCATACTCTTTGTCTAGAAATACACCAATCTCCACGATCCTTAATCATGTTGTGTAAACGTGTTTCACCCCATGAAGGATACCAAGTAATGTTTTCAATTTCGTGTAATAATGTATCACGAATCTTATCAATAGACGCGAACCATTGAGTAGTAGCACGGAAGATAATAGGTTTCTTAGTTCTCCAGTCATGTGGATAACTATGTGTAATTGTCTTATGTGATAATAATGCACCTAATTCATCAAGTTTCTTAATAACTGTTACATTAGCATCATCAACAAATTGACCTTCAAGGAATTCACCAGCACTGGCCATTAAACGTCCCTTTTCGTCAACTGGACAATAAGCTTCTAAACCATATTTTAAACCAACATTAAAGTCATCAGCACCATGTCCTGGAGCAGTATGTACACATCCTGTACCAGCATCACTAGTTACGTGATCACCTAAGATAATTAAAGAAGTCTTATCATAGAAAGGATGCTTAGCAGTAATTAATTCTAATTCTTGTCCTTTATATGTCTTTAATAATTCACAAGTCTCTAATTTAAATTCTTCTTGTAAGCTTTCTTTTAATTCAGTTAAGAAAATTAATTTACCTTTTTCAGTTTGGAATACACCATATTCTAAATCAGGATTTAAACAGATTGCTAAGTTAGCTGGAATAGTCCAAGGTGTAGTTGTCCAAATAACGAACTTTTCATCACCTGCTAATACGCCCTTACCATCTACAACATCAAATGCTACATAGATAGTACTAGACTTAACATCAGCATATTCAATTTCTGCTTCAGCTAATGCCGATTCACTTGATGGTGACCAATATACAGGACGTAATCCTTTATAAATTAAACCATCTTCTGCCATCTTAGCAAAGATTTCTAATTGCTTAGCTTCAAATTCTTTTTGTAAAGTAATATATGGATGATCATAGTCAGCAAATGCTCCTAAACGCTTAAAATCACCCTTTTGCTTTTCAACTTGTTGTAATGCATAGTCGTAGCAAAGTTTTCTGAATTCACTAGTAGGCATACCTTTACGATTATGACCTAACTTTTGAATAGCATTTTCAATTGGTAAACCATGTGTATCCCATCCAGGAATAAATGGTGTGTAATAACCTTGCATTGATTTTGATTTAATTACGATATCTTTTAAAATTTTATTTAATGCATGTCCTACATGGATGTTTCCATTAGCATATGGAGGACCATCATGTAATACGAAAGGTGTTTTATCCTTTCTTTGGTCAATCATCTTATTATAGATATCTTGCTTTTTCCATTCTTCTAAGAATAAAGGTTCTTTCTTAGGCAAATTTCCACGCATTTCAAAATCTGTCTTTGGCATTAATAACGTTTCTTTTAGTTCCATGTTAACCTCCTATAAAATAAAAAAGCATCCTTAATCTAAGGACGCTTAAACGTGGTACCACCTTAGTTCATGGTTTCCCATGCACTCAATACTTCGTAACGTGAAGCTTACGTTCAATCTTACTTAATTCAGATCAACACTTGAAAGTGATATAGTATATTACTCCATACTGTCTTCCACCAACCGACAGCTCTCTATAACTTTATAAAATACTACGCGTCTTTCTCTTCGTTTTCATCAACTAGTTCCAAGCAATCAAGACTTGGGATATTTGGTAATGTGAAATCATCAATAACTTTTGCTAATCGACCCATACGTTCTTTAACATGTTGTTTTAAGAAAATAGCCTCATTTCCTAAGTTACTCATTTCAACAAGTATTTGTCGAGCAGTTGCTAACGCTTCTTTCACAATCGAATCAGCATTACGATTTGCCGTTTCAACAATTGTATTAGCTTCCTTCAATGCAATTCTACTTATTTCATCAGCAGCCTTCTCACGTGATTCAATACTATTCGTAAGTGCCACATGTTCTGCATAAAGAGCTTCATACTTTTGCTTTAACTCACCAAGTTCTTTTTCAGCTATTTCAGCACGACTAATTGCTTCTTCTAACTTGTTGCCATTCTGGTAGAAATACTCATCTACAGCACGTACATCATAGCCTTTATATTTAATTTTAAACATTTCACTAGGCTTAATACTCATACTCTCACCTCTGACAACCCCTAATAGAACAAGAATATTATTGCACATTTATTTGAAAAGCACAACAATTTCCTCACTTTATTAGGAATATTTTCCACAGTGTAATACAATATTCTCCTTTTTAGTCTTTCCTACTTCACCATAGATTATAAACCTGCCAGCTCTACGAATGCTAATTAAAGAATCATCACTAACAATCTTATCGTATTTAGTAGCAATAAAGCCGTTTACCTTTACCTCTTTATTATCTATCTTAATTTGCGCATCTTTTCTCCCACATTTCGCGAGATGAGATACTACACTATCAAGACGTCTTGATGTGATAATCATATCAAATTCATCAATTAACAATTCACGCTTAGGAATATCCTCTGTAATCTCAAAAGATACATTTACTTTATTAATTCTAGTTAATTCAGAAACGACAAAAGGAGTAATACTTTTAGCTAATGCGATATATATGTATTCATCCGTAATAACGATATCACCAGTAACTTCTCTTTCAATCCCGATATTCATTAATGCACCTAATACATCACTATGTGTAATCTTATAAAAGTTATTATCACATTTAGCACATATTACATCAATATCAAAATCGATATCCTCATAAGAATCCTCTGGAATAATTAATACTCGCTGTCTCTCGCTATTATTAAATCCTCCAAATAACTTAACACTATAATGCTTTGTCATGCTTAGTAGAATTTCTTGCTCATCTAACGAAAGAAATGGAGTTCTTGCTATACGATTAGATTTATCGCATATGCGTAGATACTCCATTACTTTTTTTTGAAAATTCATTAATCAATATCAGTTTCTTCTAGGTTAATTTGACCAGCAACACCAATATTTCTTGGTGTACATAAAATAACCTTAGGTCCAATCTTTTGAATTGATCCATCTACTGCGAAAATAACACCACTTAAGAAATCAATTGTTCTTTGTGCAGCAGAACTTTGTAGACGATGTAGGTTTACTACAGCAGCACGTTTTTCTTTTAAATGTTCAGCAATATCTTCTACCTCTTGATAAGCACGTGGTTCAAATAAAACCATCTTAGTATCTTGTGGTAACTTAGCTAATTTCTTATTTTTAGGTTCCTCATATTCATTGATTAATTCATCAGTTTCTTCTTCCTCAGTAACTTCCAATAGTTCGTCTTCATCCATTGGAGCAATCATGTTCATCATTTTTTTAGCGAATCCCATTGCTTCTACCTCCTAAACTTACTAGTATATTATATCAATTTTCCTTCTCATTAACAAGAGAATTCATCGTATTTATTGTATCTTTCACTAGTATTACATCATTTCCATAATAAATTATATCATCTTTAGTTAATATAATATCCTTTTTAAATAACATTGGTAATAACTTAAAACTCATACTCTTCACAACAAAATAATCAATTTCATTATTTTCAACATTTACTTCTAAATCTTTAATATATCCTTTAAAACTACCATCACTAACTAATATTAATGGTTTTTTCTTTAATAATGAAAACTTCATATATATCACCATTATATATTATGTCAGAAATGTTTTTTTAATTCTTCTAACGCACTCTTCTCAAGTCTACTAATTTGAGCTTGCGATACATTCATTTCTTCTGCAATTTCTACTTGCGTCTTACCTTCATAGAAGCGTTTTTCTATGACATATAATTCTTTATCATTAAGATTCTTCAATCCCTTCTTTAATGCCATAGAATTTAATAAATCATTAACTTCATCTTTATTATCCGTAATTTGATCCATTATATATAAATTGTCTCCATTATCTGAATATACAGGTTCAAATATCGAGATAGTTTGTTGCATAGAATCAATCGCATCTATTATATCTTTCTCTTTAACTCCTAATTTATTGGCAAGATAACTAGTACTTGCTTCCTTATAGTTCTTAGAATAATAATCTTCTTTTTCTCTAACTATTTGATAAGATAAATCTTTTAAATGCCTTGAGATACGTAATGATTGATTATCTCTTAAATATCTACGTATTTCACCTAGAATCATTGGTACAGCATACGTAGAAAACTTGACATCCATATTCACATCAAAATTATCTATTGCTTTGATAAGCCCTACACAACCGATTTGAAATAAGTCATCCATATTGTCATGTCTACCATTAAATCTCTGTACCATTGATAGTACTAACTTTAAATTACCATTTATTAATTCATTCCTAGCTTCTTCATTACCTTCTTTTATTTGTTTAAACAATTCACGCATTTCAGCATTCGTTAATACCTTTAGATTTGCAGTGTTAACGCCGTTAATATCAACTTTATATCTAGCCATGAACAAACTCCTTTGCTTACCTTTAGAGTTTGTCCATAAAGTGTCAAGCTAAACTAAATTTGACGCTCTATTACCATTTTAAGCTTTAATAATATTCTTTTCTCAAGTCTTGAGATATAGCTTTGAGAAATACCTAATTTAGTAGCCACATCCTTTTGTGTTAATTCTTCTTGATCAATTCCATACCTCATTTTCAAGATTTCCTGCTCGCGCTTTTTCAGATTCTTGATAGCTTCATTAAGTATACGAATTTGCTCGTTCTTCTCAAATTCCTCTTTTACAATATCTCCCTCTGTACCAAGAATATCTGCTAGTACTAATTCATTACCATCATAATCAACATTTAATGGTTCATCAAAACTAACTTCAACTTTACGTTTATTCTTCTTTCTTAAAAACATTAATATTTCATTTTCAATACATCTTGAGGCATATGTTACTAATTTTATATTTTTATCTCGTTTAAATGTTTCTATTGCCTTAATAAGGCCAAAAGTACCGATACTTATTAGATCTTCCATATTGTTCGGATTATTTTCATAACGCTTTGCAATATAAACTACAAGTCGTAAATTATGTTCGAGAAGTACATTTTTCGCTTCTTTATCGCCATTTTCAAATAGTTCTAAGTAATACTCTTCCTCTTCATGAGTTAGTGGTTTTGGTAATATCTCGCTTGATAAAATATAATTAACTTCATTATCATCTCTAAACATCCATAATAAGAATCTTTTTATTAAATTCATATTGTTCCTTCCCCCAAACGTACATTTAATAAAACATCATATTTCTTATGTGTACTGCGAAAGCCAATTAATACTGGATACCACTTCATACCTACTTTTAAATTTCCATGATAAACATTCTGCTTTGCATAGGCATTTATTGTCTTTATATTGACACTTTCAAATGCCACATTATCTAAATCAAATGTATCTTCATCACTACTTAGAAACACAACTGGAACACCATTACACGTAAGCATATTACCACTATCAAAATACCCTTTGCCATCAATTAAATACTCACCAACATTTAATAATACATTCCTATAATAACGATGATAGAATAATTTATTATACAAAAGAATATACGCTATATAGACTAATATAAATATGATAAATAAAAGTACTACTGATATAACCTCACTTTCAGAAATATATAAAATATAATCATTATTTAAAGATACAATACATAGTTTTTCAAAATTAATAAGTGTATAGTAAATACATAACGATACGATGAATTCTTTATAGTTTGTCATTGTGATTAAATAAAAGAATAAAATTAATAATACACTTGAATATGAACTAATTAAACTAACATAAGCTAAGACAATAACTTTAAGTAATAATAACTTAGCTTTAGCTGTCTTTAATAAATATGTACTTAGCATTATTGAAGTACACATTAATACAATTAGATTCATATATGTTAACTCCATAATTGTCACCATAACCATCACCCATAACAAGTATAGGTCTTTAATAGTGCGAATAAAGTCGAAAAAAGTATGAACATTACGCTCATACTTTAGTTAATACTATTGAATATTATGGTCTATATACAACTTCAAATTCTTCACATACCACTAGCATTTCTTCGTCAAATTCAATTCCTACTTCATTTAAACAGTTTGTAAAGAATTTCTCATGAACTTCACGCCAATACGCTAGCGAACGATCGCCCTCACCTTCTTTATAGGCATGAGATTCACTAACTTCTTTGAATGGAACTACATAAACTTTTGTAGTTTTAATAATGCATACTGCATTCTCACAAGAATCTAATATAATGCTGTATTCTCCTTCTCTAGGTAAATCTTCATTCTCTAATTCATAAAGAATATGTGCAGATGCTGTACCTACTTTAATTCCCTTTAAAACTAACTCAGCTAATTTATCTGGTGAATCACCAAAAGCCCATGCTTCATAATTATCAATGTCAATATTAACTTCTTGTTTATACTTTTCCCACAATTCACTTGCCTTCATAATTAAAATATTCCTTTAATTCACTAATTAAATATTCTTTTTCAAATATGCTTGTTTCCACTTGATGACTTACAACAAAATATTTTGTATCTATACTTTCAAGAGTATTTAACATTTCACTTGCTAGTGCAGTATCATATACCTGTCTAGTAAAATATAAATCAGCAATTAATGTGTACTCCTTATTAATAGTTACAATTAAACTCCCACTTACATGTGGCGATGGACAATGCTTGATTTCAATAGTAATTCCATCATGAATCATATAACTATCTTCAACTACTGTTCCTTTTCCTATTGTTTCATAGGTCAAATTTCCAACATACAATTCTCTAAATTGTAGTTTATCCAAATTACCAACGTGATCTTGATGATAGTGCGACAAAATAATAACTTTATCTTTAGAAATCCCCTCTATTATACTTAATGATTCATCATTATTCCCTACATCATAAACATAACAATATTTATCACCATCAATCAAATAAACATCAGCTGATAACGGTTCATTAGATGCAGGAAGATGCTTAATATAATTACCAATCATTTTCATAATTATTCTCACCCTTTATGACTCCTTAATATAATTTTCAATTAGTACTGCTTTATGTTCACGCTTCATTAAACGATAACATTCAATCCATTGCTTTAATGATTGACAAGGAATTTGCACACCCTCTAAATCATAGTAGCTTTCAATACTATCCTCTACAGGATATAAATACTCTTTTCCTTCATTAATAATACTAAAGTCTGCCATGAAATCAAACTCTACACCATCTACTATATACTCTAAGAAAGTCTTTGTGCCATAGTTAACTGCATCATAATATAATGGCTGTTGAACACCTAATTTATTAAAACATTCCTTAGCTTTTTCAGTATCATTTACTGAAATAAATAAGTCGAAATCATTAAATGTATCTACAACACCTTTAAAATATAATAACGACGAAGACCCTATAGCCCATAGCACATTGGCATTATTCAATTCATTTGCCACTTTCTTTAGAACTTGTAATTTATATTCTATTTCGTTCATATCACTATTCTCCTGTTTAGTCATACTCAAACAAATATATAATAACAAGTTTCAATATTATTTTAAAGCAATTAACTCTATTTATTAGTACCATGCTTCATAATAGTACCAATAATCTCTGATTTTAAGTATCCTACCACCATTATCTGATTCATCACATGACCACTCATATTCATTGTCTTTAGTATTCACTAATTTACACGCAGTATCTTGACTATTACAGTGCATAACTACTATATCATTAGGTGAATAATAAAAGCCATAGTATGTAGAAGCAGGAGCTATACCAAATCCACTATAATAAAACTGTACAATGTCTGTATCACCTTTAAAAACACCTTCAATTTCAACACCTTTATATTCTTTAACTGAAATTTTATTAACTAAATAATCATTAGCAATTTCCTCTAATTCAAGATAGTTCTTATTAACAAAATTCTTTATTTCTCTTTCAGGATAAAAACAATAAGATATTACTTTAAAACATATAAACATTACCGCAAAAACAATGACGATTCTCTTAATAATTTTCATAAACTATCCTCACTTATCTAATGACTGAATAACTGAAAATAAAGTAATCCATCCAACACTAAAGAATAAAGTTGAAGCATTTAATAATATTGCTAGCCTTGAATTTCCATAAAATAAATATGGAAATATTGGAATTAAATTATCAGTAAACTCACC